>NZ_JBKGHJ010000466.1:0-6515 GCF_046520365.1 Corallococcus sp. 4LFB | reverse complement strand
CGCCAGGGCCACCCAGGCCGGGGGCTCGCGGGGCGGTGGCGGCGGCGTGGCGAAGGCGCCCTCCGGCGTGGAGGAGGCGGAGGCCGCGGAGCGCCGCTTCTCCGACCAGACGTGCTTCCCGGAGCTGGCGCGCTTCAACGACGGCGTGACGCTGGAGACCTTCCGGGATTGGGCCGCGCCGCTGCTCGCGTCGAAGGACCCGCTGGTCCGCGACTACCTGAAGTCGAAGCTCGCGGAGCTGATTGGCGACGACGCGGGGAAGGCGGGGCAGGTGGTGGACTGGGCCCGGGACGCGCAGGGCGCGGAGTTCAAGGTGCTGCTGTCGGGCCTGCGCGAGTCGGACGCGGTGCAGCGGCCGCAGGTCGCCGCGCGGCTGCTGGAGGCGGGGCTGGACAAGGCCATGGCCCTCGAGCGGCGCGCGGGCATGCTCTCCGCGCTCGACACGCAGAAGCACCTGACGCCGGACGCGATGGACCGGATGGCGGAGTTCGCGCGCGACCCGGCGTCCGCCGAAGCCGGCTGGGCCGCCACCCGCACCCTGGGCCGCGTGATGGCGCGCGAGTCGGAGAACCTGGGCGACGCGTCGCCCTACCTCGACCGGCTCATCACCATCGCCACCGACTCGCCGGACGAGCAGATCCGCCACCTGGCCCAGACGGCGCCGCTGCACAACTCGCCCGTGCTGGACGCGAAGACCACGGACCGCTTCGCGCGCATCCTGCAGAGCGAGGGCAACGAGGACGGCCGCGACGCGGCGGCGCAGGTGCTGGCCATGTCCTCCGACAAGGAGCGCGTGCTGAAGCTGTTCACGGACTCCTTCAACCGCGAGCAGTCCGTGTGCGTGCGCTGGGCGCTGTTCCGCTTCTCCGCGCGCGTCGCGGGCCGGGACGCGCTGCCCGTCATGGCTCAGATGGCGACCGTGGACCCTCGCTTCCAGCCGCTCTACGGCACCTTCGAGATGCTCTACGCCCAGGGCAACGTCGACTTCATCCGCGTCTGGAACGAGCTGCCGGACCAGAACCCCTTCGGTTGCATGGACCGCCACCAGTAGGAGCCCTCCGCATGCCCCGCTTCCTCCCAGGTCTTCGCGCGCTCGGTGGGCTGGCGCTGATGCTCGCGTCCGGCCCCGCGTGGTCCACGCCCCCCGCCCCCAGGCCGCCCCTGGAAGGGGAGCGCTGTTCGGTGCAGGGGCTGATGGATCAGCTCCGCCAGGGGCTGGGCTCCAGCTCCAAGGCCTACCGCGACTACCTGAACGCGGTGCTGCGCGAGGCCGCCGTCTCGCTGCCCTCCGGGGAGCTGCGCGCGGCGTTCGACCGGGAGACCGACCCCGCGATGGTGGAGCAGCTGGCCGCGGCGCTGGTGGCGCGCAGCGAGCGCGAGGCGGAGAAGGACGCCATCCAGGCCGTGGCCCGCCGCGCGCTGGAGGACCGCGACCCGTCCGTCCGCGCCGCCACCGTGCGCGCCATGCGCCGCACCGGCGCCCTGGAGAAGACGGGGGACATGTACGAGCGGCTCATGCGGGACGGCTCGCCGGAGGTCCGCATGGAGGCGGCGACGAACCTCATTGAAGACAACCAGTACGTCTACTCCGGCTACCACGGCCCGGCCACGGACACGGCCGTCAACGCGGCGACGGCGTCCACGGACCCGAAGGTGACGGCGAAGATCCTGGAGTCCCTGGACACGCGCAAGCTGGGGCCGGAGGCGGGGCAGAAGTTGCTCGGGATGCTGGGCCACGAGAGCGCGGACGTGCGGCGCTCCGCGGCGCTCGCGCTGGGCGGCGTGCCGGCGGCGCAGATGGAGCCCGCGCGTGAGGCATTGGTGGGCATGTACCGGGGAGAGCGGGACGCGGGAGTGCGCAAGGCGCTGGTGCAGGGCATCGCGGAGCTGGGCTTCGCGGACGCCGTGCCGGAGCTGCGCAAGCTGCGGAGCGTGGACCCCGCCATGGCACCGGAGATCGACGCGTGGATCCGCGTCCTCCAATCAGGCGTTCAGGAGTGGGGCCTGCTCCTGAGAGAGAAGCAGCGGCTGCAACAGGTCCGTTGAGCAGCACTCTCATGGGGCCGGCCCCGCCGGCCCGAAAGGAACACCCCCGATGCGTCTCATGAAGAAGACGGCCCTCGCGGCCATCCTGGCCCTCGCGATCCCCTCCGTCGCGGCTGCGTATTCGTACACCGTGAAGTCGCCCTTCCCGGGCACGGTGACGGCGACGACGTACTACTCCAGCGGCACGTTCCACGGCGCGGTGGACATCTCCAGCGGCCGTTGCAACTACTGGGGCGTGGAGACGGGCGTGATGGCGTCCCTGTCCTGGAACGTGACCATCCGCACCTCCGGCGTCTACTGCAACGGCACGGGCAGCGGCACGCAGAACGAGGCGAAGCACACGTTCGGCAACGGCAAGACGTTCCGCCTGTGGCACTTCATCAAGACGTCGGACTCGTATGACCGCACGTGCAACCGCTGCCAGGTCGGCAACGAGGGCGGTACGGGCAACGCCACGGGGCCCCACGTCCACATGCAGTATGACCAGTCCGGCAGCAACCTGACCGGCTGGTACAGCGGCTACACCGTCAAGGGTGAGGCCGTGGACCGCTCGGAGACCATCGGCGTGCTGCAGTAGTCACGCGGTGCCCGCTGGAGGCGGAGTCGTGGGGACTCCGCCTCCCGTGGGGTCGGGCGCTACGGCGCGGGGACCCCGACGGTCGCCTGGACCGGCCGGTGGTCGCTGCCCGTCTGGGCCAGGTGGTGCAGGTTGGCGCTGCTCATGTCGGGCGCGATGTAGAAGCCGTCGATGCGCAGCCCGGAGTCCGGACCGCGCGGCTTCAGGCCCGTGCGCGCGCCAATCTCGTTCGGGTCGTCATCCACCACCTTGTTCCAGTCCGCGCCCAGCACGAGCATCCGGTCGCTGCGCTTCGCGAACGCCACGACGTTGTCCGCCATGACCGCGTAGGGGCTGCCCGGGCCGTTCTGGCAGCGCGCCGGAGGCATGTGCAGCGACGCGGCGCGGATCCACTGGCCGTTGTTCAGCTGGACGTCCACCCGGGCAATCCAACGGGTCATGATGCCGTCACCCTGCGTGCCGCAATCGCTGGCATCCGTGCCCTTCACCAGCACCAGGTCGTCAATGCTCTTCACCGCCGACTTGCGGATGACCACGGCGCTGCCCTGCCGGTCGTCCGACGACGTGTCCTGACGCACCGCCCAGCCGTCCCCCAGGATGTCGCGCAGCCGGACGTTCTTCGCCTCCTGCACGAACACGATGTCCGCCTCCGGCCCGATGGTCTGCCAGTCCTGGCGGACCGCGTCCGGACCCCGGAACGCCAGGTTCGCCGTCACCACGCGCAGGCTCTCCGAAGCCACCGCGGCCGCCGGCGCGGCGGACTGGACGCTGGCGAGCGCCACGCCAGAGGCGGCCATCACCACGATGGTTGCAATTCGTTGCATCAACGGCGCGGGACGGGGGCTCATGCGGGTGACTCCTCCAAACGGGGAGTCTCCAGCGTCTCCAGGGCTTGCCGTCAGGTCAAGGAAAGCACGATTACGTCAGGAATGTTTCCAGGGGTCAGGGGCTGGGGGGCGGGGCTCTCAGGGCCACGGCGCCGCGTCCCCGGCGCTGGGCGCGGACCCACCGCTTGGAGGCGTGGAGCTGGCGCAGCACGTCCTGCAGCGCGGGCTGCTGGCTGGCCATGAGCAGCAGGTAGCTCCACACGGAGCTGCCCCGGCGGTTCAGCAGGGCGTAGGCGAAGGCCGTCGCGTCCTGGTTCACGTAGCTGGGGACGTTCTCGAACCACTCGGAGCTGCTGCGCGCCGCCAGCTGGATGGCCAGCAGGGCGGCGCGGCGCTCCTCGTCATAGGCGTCGAGCGCGGCGGGCAGGTCCTCCGGATGGGCCCGCAGCTGCCGCGCCAGCTCGATGGCGTCCTGGATGGCAAGCTTCGTCCCGGAGCCGATGGAGAAGTGGGTGGTGTGCGCGGCGTCGCCCATGAGCACCACGTTGTCGTGGCACCAGCGCTCGTTGGTGATGCGCTTGAAGTTGAGCCAGGGCGCCTTGCCCATGCCCTTGAGCTGGTTGAACAGCGACTTGCCCTGGAGCCGGCTCTGGAAGATGCCCTCCAGCTTCCGGAGCGTCTCGTCCGGCCCCAGCGTGTCGAAGCCCAGCGCCTTCCAGGTCGTCTCCTGGCACTCGACGATGCAGGTGCTGGTCTCGCTGTTGAAGCGGTAGCCGTGGAACCAGAGCCAGCCGGCGGGCGTCTCCTCGAAGGCGAAGGTGAACGCGTCGAACACCTTGTTGGTGCCCAGCCAGATGTACTTGTTGCGTCCCTCCTCCACGTGCGTCTGGAAGCGATTCACATGGCGCTGGCGCAGCCGGCTGTTGACGCCGTCGCAGGCGACGATGAGGTCCGCGTCCGCCAGCTCGGACGGGTCCGTGACGTCGTGCTGGAAGCGCACGTCGACGCCCAGCCCCTTCGCCCGCCGGATGAGGATGTCCAGCAGCCGGTCGCGGCCCAGCGCGAACCCGTAGCCGCCGATGTGCGTCGCGTACTCGCCCCGCAGGTGCACCTCCTGCGTGTCCCAGCGCGCCGCGGAGTCCGCGATCCGCCGCGCGCTCACCGGGTCGTTCCGGTAGAGGTCGTCCAGCAGGTCGTCCCAGAACACGACGCCCCAGCCATACGTCACGCCCGCGGGGTTGCGTTCAACGACGGTGACGTCGTGCTTGGGATTGGACAGCTTCGCCAGGATTGAGAAATAGAGCCCCGCGGGGCCTCCGCCAACACAGACCATCTTCATCGCACCCCTCCTGAGCGAACGGCCCGGATGCTACCGGCCCGCTCCAAACGGGGACGCTGGCCAGAAGCGCTGTCTGTCGTTGCTGGCAGGACAGAAGAGGACGGAGGTGATTCAGGAGCGGACGGTGCGTGGCATGTCAGGGTGCCCCCGCCGGGGCTCGGTGCCCGCGCACGGAGAAGACGGGGTGGGCGAGTTCCCGGGGGAGGGGGTCGATGGTCCCGAACTCGTCGGCGGCTTCGTCCTTTGCCGGAGCCGATGCGCTCCCCGAGCCAGCCATTCAGCTCGGCCGCCAACGCGCGCCGGGCCGGGAGACAGGAGCCAATGGTATCTCAGCACGCCCGCTGAGCCCCTGAGAGAAGCGCCTCATGACGACCGACGCCGATTCCCGGACGTATCCCGAGACCTACTACGCCGGTGCCTACTGGGGCCCGCGGCGGGAGCCCCCCGAGGCGTGTGCCCGGCGAGCGGCGGCCTTCCTCGACATGCTGGCCGCGTGCGACCCCCTGCTGGCGAACTGGAACAAGATTCCCAAGCCGCGCGGCAAGGGGCGAAAGACGCCCCTCATGCCCCCCGACCTGCCCACCCTGACGGAGGCGTTCCGGCGTGGCGTCAACCGCGAGCCGGGCGGGCCTCCCATCGAGCACCTGGGCTTGAGGGTGAGCGCATACAACGATGGCGCTCGCCAGGACTTCGTGTCCGTGAGGATGCTCTGCGGCAGCTACGCGCAACACAACTCCGCCAACGTCTGTGTCCTCTCCCTCCCATCGAAGGGTGAGGGCGCGGAGCGAATCCTCACCGCCCCCGTGCTGACGGAAGTGGTGCGCGGCATGGCGCTGGCCTGGGAACCGGACTGGGCCGTGGCCATGTCCCACGCGCATCGGGATTTGGAGGATGAGAGAGGCATTGCCGAGCCGTGGCTCGGCTGGGTGACGTACCTCCCCCGCCAGCGGGGCACGGTGCCGCCACTGCCCGCCCCCGTCCGCATCGAGCCCGTGGAGGACCGGGGCACGTTGATCATCCTGACGCCCGAGCGCTTCACGGTGGCCAACCCCGAGCACGTCGCGCTGGCGCGGCGGGTGCGCGAACTGTTGGCCGCGCGGGGCTCATGCAGTCCGCCTCCCCCTGAGCGTCCACCAGTCCCTCGCTACAGGAAAGGCGCTGTCGCGCCTGCTCCCCCAGGAATGCGGGCCCGGTCTTCCGCTATCGCGGGGTGATGTCGTTCAAGGTCGCCGAGGACGGACGGCGTCTCCCGGGCCCCTGACGCCTGCCCATGGCGCCGGGCATCCGGCCATCTCCGGGATGCGCCCAGGGGGCCTGTCACCGCCAGACCGCCGTCCTGTGTCCGTATGGAAGAATGGCGGGTCCCAGACAGGGGCGGGACGCGGCCGGCGTCCGGATGCTCCTGGAGGAAGCGGCATGGCTGACGGTTCTGGATTCAAGGGGCGCGTCACCCCGGGACACTTGAGCGCCCTTGGGAGGGGGGCTGTCGTGCCGCGTATGGGCCTCTTGCCGCGTCGCAATGCCTTGCTGCTGTTCGCCCTGGCCACGGTGCTCGCGCTGGGCACCGCCTGTCCCAGCAACCATCCCTCGCCACCGGATGGCGGCACGCAGGACGCCGGGAGCGTGCCCGACTCCGGCGTGGAGCCGCCGGACGCGGGGACCGACGCCGGGGCGCCGGACGCGAGCGTCGCCTGCGCTCCGCCCGAGGACGCGGGGGCGCCGTGGG
>NZ_JBKGHJ010000465.1:0-6551 GCF_046520365.1 Corallococcus sp. 4LFB | reverse complement strand
GCGTCCGCTCCGCGACGAGGCCCGCGTAGTACGCAGCCGGGGCTCGTCCGGCGCGTCCCGGCGCGCGGCGGCCAGCACGGCCTCCGCGGCGGTGGGCTCTCCCGCGGACAGGTAGCTGAAGGCCACCCGTACGGCCAGCTCCGGCGACGCGGACAGCGACAGCAGCCGGTCGAAGTACGCCCGGGCCCGCGTCACGACCCGCCCTTCAGCGCGGCGCGGCCCGCCGACAGCAGCACCTCCCGGCTGTCCGGATCCGCCTCCAGCGCGTGGGCCAGCGCGTCCTCCGTGTCCCTCGCCCGGCCGGACTCCTCGTAGAGGCGGGCCAGCGTGGACCACACCTCCACGTCGCCCGGGTCGCGCTCGGCGGCCTTCACCAGCAGGCGTTCGGCGCGGGCGGCGTCGCCGCGCTCGGCGAGGACCAGGCCCAGCCGCCGGTAGCCGGAGGGCTCCCCTGGCAGCGCGTGGGCCAGCGCCTCCACCACCTTCACCGCCGCGTCGGGGTCCTTCGCGTCGAGGTACAGCTGCGACAGGACGAGGTATGCCTCCGGGTCGCGGGGCCGCAGGGCCATCGCGCGGCGCAGGTGCTGGCGGGCGCGCGGCACGCGGCCGGACTCCATCAGCACCCGGCCCAGGAGCACGTGGGCGGCGTAGTGCGTGGGGGCCCTCTCCACGGCGCGGCGCAGCTCGCGCTCGGCGCGCGCCAGGTCGCCCAGGCGGGCGTACTCCTCGCCCAGCTGGGTGAGGAGGTTCGGGTTGCCGTCGTCGGTGGCGAGCGCCAGCCGCAGCTCGTCGACGGCGGCCCGGTGGTTGCCCTCCAGGTGCATGAGCCGCGACTGGAGGTAGTGCGCGTAGCTGGCGGACGACGCGGACGGCTCCTCGTCGCGTTCGCTCGCGTCCATGGCCTCGCGCATCGCCTCGCGGTCCACGTGCGGAGGCGGGGCCTTCCTCGCGGGCGCGGCCCCCGAACCTCCGGCGGCCAGCGCGAGGCACAACACGGCGGCACGGCTGAGGAGCGGGAGCGGGCGCACGCGGGCTAGTGGACCTCGGGCGGAGGCGCCCCCAGCTTCTCCAGCAGCTTCTCCACCGGATCGCTGTCCTGGCTGACGTCCGCCATGGCGGCCCGGTACTCGATGGAGGTCACCTTCTCCACGTCCGGCATCAGGCGGTTGATGACCGTGCGCGCCGCGTCCGCGTTGCACTCGGGCAGCACCACCGCGAAGACGCCCAATCCCAGGTGGGCGATGGAGTCCGGGTGGCGCACGCGCTTGCGCATCACGTCCCCCATGTTGGGCGGCATGGCGTCCAGGTCGCGGTCCGGACGGAGTACCGCCAGCGTGAGGGCGCGGTGGTAGCGCCGGCTGCGGGCCACCTCCTGCTCCAGGCGCAAGAGCAGGCCGCGGCGGTCGAGCAGGCCCGTCGCCGGGTCGCTGCCGGTGCGGCGCTGGAGCGAGTTCGTCTTGTCCTGCTGCTCCTTGTCACCCTGGCGCAGCTTGAGCGCGCGCTCGGTGCGGTTGAGCAGCTCCACCGCGTTGAAGGGCTTGGCCATGTAGTCCACCGCGCCCAGGTTGAGCGCGCGGACCTTGTCGGCCACGCCCTGGTGGGCGGACAGGAGGATGACGGGGATGTGCGCCGTGTCCGACGAGGACTTGAGCGCCATGGCCGCGTCCAGGCCGTCCAGCTTGGGCAGGAACACGTCCATGACCACCAGGTCCGGCCGCGACGCTCTCGCCTTCGCCAGGCCCTCCGCGCCATCGCGCGCCACCTCCACGCGGTACTTCGAGCGCAGCACCTCCGACAGCACCGCCGCGATTTCGGGCTCGTCCTCCACCACCAGCACGCGCGGCTGCTCGGGCGCGGCGCCGGGCGCGGGCTGCGGCCGGGGGTTGCGCGCGGCCTCCTGCGCCAGGGGCAGCGTGAAGACGAAGGTGCAGCCGCCGTCGGCCGGGCTCTCCGCCCAGATTTCACCGCCGTGCAGCTCCACGAACTCCTTGCAGATGGCCAGCCCCAGCCCCGTGCCCTTGGGCCCGTGGCGGTAGCGGTCGAACACGAGGTGCAGCTCGTCCGGGGGGATGCCCACCCCGTTGTCGCTCACCATCACCCGCACCGCGTCGCCGTCCGGACGGGACAGCCGCTGCGTGCGCACCACGACCGAGCCCGGTTCGCTGGCGTGCTGGATGGCGTTGCTGATGAGGTTCTGCAGCACCTCGTGCAGCTTCACCTCGTCGCCAATCAGCATCAGGCTGTCGGGGCACTCGGAGCGCAGCGCCACGGCCTTCTCCGCCGCCAGGATTTCGAGCTCCGCCACGGCGTCGCGGCACAGCTGCGCCACGTCCAGCACGCGGGGCTCGATGGACAGCCGCGCCGCCTCGCCCTTGCCCTTCTCCAGCAGGGACTCGACCAGGGTGAGGATCTTCCGGCCCTGGCGGATCATCGCCTCCGCGGACTGCTTCTGCTGCGCCTCCAGCGGCCCTTCCAAGAGCAGCCGGCCGTGCCCCAGGAGCACCTGGAGCGGGGCGCGCAGGTCGTGGCTGCACACCGCGATGATCTCATCCTTGAGGCGGTTGAGCTCCTTCAGGCGGCGGTTCGCGTCGGTGAGCTCGCGGTAGCGCTCCACGTACGCCAGCTCCATGTCCTCGCGCTTCTTCTTCACCGCCGTGTGCAGGCGCGCGTTGCGGATGGAGTTGGCGAGCACGCCCGCCACGGCCTCCGCGAACTCCTGCTCGTCGCGCCCGATGGACGCCTCGCCCTTGGACACGCGCAGGAAGAGCGCGCCCAAGAGGTCGTCCTGGCAGATGAGCGGCTGCACCAGGATGGACTTCACGCCCTGCGGTAGGAGCGACGTGCGCACCTCCGCCATCAGCGGGTCGCGCTGCGCCTCTTCAATCAGCACGGGCTGCCGCGTCTCCAGCGCGCGGCGCAGCTCCGGGTAGCGCGCCACCTCGATGTCCAGCTGGACGAGGCTGGGGTCCTCCTGCGTCGCGACGACCGTGGCCGTGCGCGCGTGGCTGCCCTCCACCAGCACCACGGAGCAGCGGTCCGTGCCCGTGACCTGGCCGACCTTCTCCACCGCGATGCGGAGGATCTCCTCCAGCTCCAGGGAGCTGGTGGCCGCCTGGGTGATTTCCAGCAGCATCCCCATGCGCAGGCGGATGCGCTCCTCGCGCTCCTTCAGCCTCCAGGCGCGCAGGGCGGACTCCAGCCGGGGCACCAGCTCATCCGCGCCGCGCACGAAGTCGTCCACCGCCAGCCGCTTGAAGGCCTCCGCGGAGCGGGCCCGGCCCTGATCCACCAGCACCGGCAGGCGCTGGAGCTTGTCCGTCTTGCGCACCGTCTCCAGCAGCTCCGCCGCCCGCTTGGCCGTCACCGCCAGGAGCACCACCTCCGGCTGGAGCTGATCCACCATCTCCGCCAGCCCGGTCTCCCGTTCGGTGGAGGCGCACTGGTAGCCACTCGCCGTGAGCCGCTCCACCAGCGCGTCACCCGCGGCCTTCGCCGCGAGGACGAGCACCCGCCCCCGCTGCTCCGACGACAGCATCTCGAGCCTCACGGCGCGCCTCCGCCCCGCCTGGCCAGGGAACGACGATGCGGATACCCGTTGGGTGCGTGAGGGGTCATGGTCGATTCCGGATCATGCCGTCTAACCCGTCCGCGGGCCAGCGGATGGACGGGGCTCTCCTGAGCGAGAGGGGTGAGAAAAGGCGCGCGACGTATACCCCGGCCCGGTGTCCTTCCTCCGGAATCCCGCACGCGCGTGACGGTCCGGTGACCCGGATCGCCTGCTCGGCCCCTGAAAGGGGTGGAACACCGCGAAAACAGCGAGGCTGTCCCTTTCTTCCCATACCATCTTCCAAGCCTGGCCGGAGGCAGGCCTGGCAGGCAGGAGCCGGCGGGGGGTTTCCGGCGGCCCGCGCGATCAGGATTTGGCGGAAAGGCACAGGGGGCGTGGCCCCGCCCGCTTCCCAGGGGAGCGCGGTAGAGTGCGAAACCATGCACTCCGTCCCTTCGCGCCCGTTCGCGCAGCGGGCCTTCCTGGCCACGCTGACCCTCTGCGCCTCCGTGTTCGCCGCTTGTGGTGGCGACAAGCCGCCCCCGATTCCGGATCCGCCGGTGGTGACCCTCACCGTGCCGCAGCCCAACACGGCGGCCCCGTCGCTGACGGTGCGGGTCATCGTGTCCGGGTGTGACTCCGTGGCGCAGGTGGACATCTACGACCGGGACACGTTCCTGAAGACGGTCCCCTACACCAGCGGGTCCATGGACTTCGAGCTGGCGCAGAACGAGATCAAGTACACCCGCGGCCTGGCCGTGGGCCTGTCGCTCAACGCGCGGGCGACGTGCTCGGACGGCCGGACCAACGTGTCCCAGCCCCAGGCGGCCACGTTCCTGCCGGTGACGAAGGTGATCAAGGACCCGGATCCCAACGGCCAGGTGGTGACGGACTTCTTCATCGCCGAGGGCAGCGGCACGAACGTCGCCTTCCTCGGGTGCGGCAACCCCACCACCGGCTCCGGCACGCTCTTCCGCGTGGACTCGGCGGGCGCGGTGCGCAACTCGGTGGAGATGGGCATCCCGTGCAGCACGGACACGGTCATCACCAGCGTCAACGCGCAGAGCGGCAAGCGGTGGGTGTGGACGCCGGGCATTGGCGCGGTGGCCATCGACAACAACTTCGTCATCTCCGGCCGGACGGCGACCACCTACAGGCCGGAGCGCTTCTCCGTCATGGACAACGGGGACGCGCTCGTCATCAATGGCATCAACGTGTCGCGGCTCAAGCACACGTCGACGAACGGCGCGTTCCAGTGGACGCACCAGTCGTCGTGGCGGCCCGTCGGGCCGGCGCAGCAGAAGGGGGCGGAGGTCATCTTCCCCATGTCGCGCGTGCCCAACGAGGCGTCGCCCAACCTCATCGACCTCGTGGTCGTGACGCTGGCCGTGGAGGCCTCCGGGGACAAGGTGCCCCTGGTGCATGAGCGGATCATCACCCAGTACCAGGGCGACACCGCCTCACCGCCCCCCATCTCGCTCAGCCCGGACGGCGGGACGGTCTTCCTGGCGCTCTCCTTCGCGGACAACCAGTCGCGGGTCCAGGCCTGCTCCACGGAGGTGCCGGGCTGCGAGGGCGCCGCGCTCAAGTGGATGAGCGTCACGCTGCCGGTGCCGCTGAACTTCCTGCTCCCCTTCTCCGCGGGCACGAAGCTGGCGGCCATCGGCACGCAGCGCGTGTGGTTCCTGAATACGGGCAATGGCCTCGTCGCCAACAAGGGCGGCATCTCCGTGGACGCGTCCGGGCAGCTGCGCATCCGCCAGGTGCAGCTGGGCCTGCCGACGAGCCCGGAGTTCTACCTGCTCAACGGCCCGGACGCGGCCGGCACCCTGCCCGTCGAAATCGTCGCGGTGGACTCCGCCGAAAAGGGCGAGCTGTTCCGCTACGAGGTCTCCAGCAGCCTGTCCTGCTCCGTGGATGACAGCGGGCGGCTGTGGATGCGCGTGGGCAACAACCTGGTCCAGGCCCTGCCGCTGAGCGACTACCGCGCCGTCAAGCCGTAGCAGCGGCCGTCAGGGCCTGTCGGCGACGAGGAGCGCCTCCACGTTGCCGGCGGGCCCGGGCACGGGCGAGTCCATCACCCCGCGCACGGTGAGCCCGTGCTCGCGCACGAACGCAGTCACGGTGTCGATGGCGTCCTGCCGCGCCGCGGGGTCGCGCACCACGCCGCCCTTGCCCACCCGGTCCGGCCCCACCTCGAACTGGGGCTTCACCAGCGCCACCAGCAGGCCGCCCGGGACGAGGAAAGGCAGCACCGACGGCAGCACCTGGGTGAGCGAGATGAAGCTCACGTCGATGACGACCACGCCCACCTTCTCCGGCAGGTCCTCGTCCGTGAGGTAGCGCGCGTTGACGCGCTCGCGCGAGCGGACGCGGGGGTCCACGCGCAGCTTCTCGTGGAGCTGGCCGTAGCCCACGTCGATGGCGTGCACCCGCACCGCGCCGTGCTGGAGCAGGCAGTCGGTGAAGCCGCCGGTGCTGGCGCCGATGTCCGCGCCCACCCGGCCCGTCACGTCCAGGCCGAAGCGGTCCATGGCCGCCTTCAGCTTGAGGCCACCGCGCGACACGTACGGGAGCACCTCGCCCTTGAGGCGCAGCTCCGCCTCCACGGGGACCAGGGAACCCGGCTTGTCCACGCGCTGGTCCGCGACCACGACCTGCCCCGCGAGGATGAGCGCCTGGGCCTTGGTGCGCGACTCGGCGAGCCCGCGCTCCACGACCAGCACGTCCAGCCGTTCCTTCTTCGGCTTCACCGGCGCTCCTCTCCGAGCAGCGCACGGCCCGCGCGCCGCAGGCCCGCCGCGTCCAGTCCCAACTCCGTGCGCTGCACCCGCGCGTCCCCGTGCGGCAGGAACACGTCCGGCATGCCCAGCAGCGTCACCCGGGGCGCGATGCCGGCCGCCGCGTACAGCTCCAGCACCGCGCTGCCCAGGCCGCCCCGGACGGTGCCCTCCCTCCGCCACCACCACGTGCCCGCCCGCAGCGGACTCCAGGCAGCGCGGCC
>NZ_JBKGHJ010000464.1:0-6604 GCF_046520365.1 Corallococcus sp. 4LFB | reverse complement strand
CCGCGCCCGCCAGGGCCTCGGGCAGCGCCTCCACGTCCGCGGGGGCCGCGGCGCCCACGTCGTCCACGAGCCTCCGGGCCTTCTCGGCATCCGCCTCCGGGAAGGCGGGCAGGGGTGTGCCGGCGCGCAGCGCATCCAGCAGGGGGCGGGGCTCGGTGGAGGCAGGGCTCATGCGCCGCGGTTCTACTTCACGCCCTGCCGCCGCCGCACCAGCCAGCTCTTTCCGGCCTGTCCCACGATGACCAGTTCCGACTGCAACCGTCCGCCAAGGACGCGGGACGGATGCACCCCGCGCACGAGGAAGTGGTCGTACCAGGTGCCCTGCGTCGCGTAGTCCAGCTCCTGGGGCCGCCACTCGGAAGGGAAGGTGGGCGGCACCTCTCCCCGGTAGCGCAGCGGCGAGTGCGGCGTCGTGGCGAACGTGAAGTTGGGCACCCCGCCGCGCTCGCGCGCCACCACCGCCGCGGCGTGGATGAAGACGGGGAAGCGCACCACGCTGGAGCGCGGGTCGAACACCAGCCCCATCACCCTCGGCCGGTTCGCGGCCAGGCCGGACAGCACCTCCAGCTCGCGGGCCTCCTCGGAGAAGCGCTGGAAGCCGCGCCCCATGACGAAGGCCAGCAGCAACGCGCTCGCCGCCGCCGCCACGCCCCAGGGGCCGCCGCCACTCCGCCCGCGCCGCCGGCATGCTCGCCACCAGCAGGGCCGCGGCCAGGTGCGCGTAGCGCGTGTTGAGGTAGTAGACGTACCCCCGGATGTCGAAGGGCAGCAGGAAGTAGAGCGCCAGCGCCAGCACGCCCAGCCCCAACAGCCGCCAGCGCGCCACCGGCCCTCGCGCCGCGTCCCCGGCCCCGGCCCCAAGATGCCCAGCACCCAGCCCGCCACCGCCACCGCGCCCACCGCGTACAGGGGCCAGCGGTCCGAGCCGTCGTGGAACGTGTTGGCGAGCACCTGGAAGAACTCCGCGCGGTTCTGCTCGAAGCCCTTCCACGCCAGGTTCTGCGGCGAGAACGTGGGCCCCCACGCCTTCCACGGCGCGCCCGGCTGGATGTCCGGCGGGTTGCCGAACCGGAGCACCACCCACGACAGGAACAGCGCCACGCCGGGCACCACGCCCAGCAGCGCCGGCACGCGCGGCCGCAGCCGGGCCGCGATTCCCCGCCCCGCCGCGTCCTCCGGCACCGGCGTGGTGAAGAGCAGCCACGGCAGCCCGAACGCCAGGAACCGAAGGCCTGCACGTGGAAGAGCAGCACCGCCACCAGGCACGCCGCCAGCCCCACGCCCCAGCGCGCGCGGCGCGGCGCGTCCGTCAGCGTCCGCACGAACAGGCCGCAGCACAGCAGCGTCAGCGGCAGGGCCGCCAGGTAGTTGATGAAGCCCCAGCCGAAGCTGTCCCCGTACGCCAGCGGCAGCGTCAGCAGCGCGGGCCACGACGGCCGGCCCAGGCTGCGCAGCAGGAAGGCCATGCCCAGCGGCATCCCCACCACGTACGCGGTGAGGAAGACGCGGTTGGCCAGCTCCAGCGGCAACAGCCAGTTGAGCGCGCTGACGAGGTAGTAGTAACCGAGGTAGGGCGTCAGCTCGTGCCGCGCCGCGAACAGCGTGGGGTACAGCGTCGTCGGGTCGTCCAGCCGGTGCAGCACCGAGATGAGGTACAGGTGCTGCGGCAGGTCCACCATGGGGATGGCGCGCGACACCCAGAGCGGGAGCGCCCCCAGCACGAGCGCGGCGGCGAAGGCGATGCGGTCGGTTCGATTCGTCACGGGCAGGAGGGCGCGGACTGTACGCGCGCGCCCCCGCGCCGGGCGAGCGCACCGTGTGCCCTGTTATTGGGTAGGCAAAGGTGCGTGCGAATGCCTTGGCAGGGGGAAGGCCCTGCGCTATAGGCCGGAAGCGGCAGGCGTCTCCCAGGCCTTCACGGCGCATTGCCAAGGAGAGCGGACATGGCACGCAGCGCGACGTTGATGACCGCGGGATTGCTGCTGGGCGGCCTCTGGCTGGTGCCCGTCAGCGCCCACGCCTGCGAGGCCCACGCGAAGGCGGCTGCCTCCAAGGGCACCCCGCGGCAGGCCCGGACGCCGCCCCCGGAGGCGAAGCAGGACCAGGCGCCGCGCCCCCTGGAGGAGCTGGACCAGGTGCTGACGGCGAAGTGCTCGTGCGGCAGCAAGGCGGACTGCACCTGCAAGCGCGGCAAGTGCGAGTGCTCCAAGTGCTCCGGCCGGCATGCGCCGCGTCAGGTGATGGACGCGCTGCGCGGCCGTCCCGCGACGCAGGAGCTGCAGGAGGCGCGCAACGACGCCTCCGCCGGCATCTTCATCTGAAGCGGGGAGGGGCCCTGGAAGCGCCCCCGTTGGAAGCCCGGGCGGTGGGCTCAGGCCGTCGGGCGGGACGAGCGCCCGCGCGGGGCAGGGGCGGCGCCCTCGGACACGAGCACGGGCCAGCCGCGCGCCATCGCCTCGCGGAAGAAGGCCGCCAGCTCGTGCCGGCTGGTGTTCACCGCGCCCTGGAACGGGTCGATGAGGGCCTCTTCACCCAGGCTCTGCTGCGAGGACAGCTGCACCGGGTGGCCGCAGCGCTCGCAGCGGATGGACACCTGGCGCACCAGGGCCACCGGCACCGCGTAGCGGGCGCTGCACTCGCCGCACTTCCACACCAGCGCGCGCTCCCCCGCCTCCCGGCGCGCCAGCTGCTCCAGCTCGTCCGCCATGCGCAGCAGCGCGGGCAGGTCCTGGGGCGGCTGGGCGAAGATGGCGCTGGGGCCAAAGCCCTTGCCCGGCGAGCCCAGCGCCGGGGGACGGTCCCCCTGGAGCAGGGCGCGCATGCGGTCGCGGGCCTTCAGGTCGCGGAACTCCGCGCCGGCGAGGGCTCGCTCCACGGCCTCCATCACCGGCGGCAGGTCCGGCTCAAGGCGCTCGTCGTCCGGCAGGGTCTTGGGGAAGTCCACCAGCCGGTGGGCGGGAAGTGCGAGAAATCGGAAGGCCACGGTCCTTCCATGGCACTTGGGCCCGCCATCCGCAAGACGCGAATTGCGGGAGATGGGACGCGGGCGACAGTCCGCGTCCCGCTTCTTTCAGGCGGACCACTCCAGCATCCGCCGCAGGGGCGCCAGCGCCGCGTGCTGCAGGTCCGCCGGCAGCACCAGCTCCGGGGTCCGGTCCTTCATGCACCGGTAGAGCTTCTCCATCGTGTTGAGGCGCATGTACGGGCACTCGTTGCATGCGCACCCGTTGTCCGGCGGCGCCGGGATGTACGTCTTGCCCGGCGCGGCCTTCTTCATCTGGTGGAGGATGCCCGCCTCCGTCACCACGATGAACTTCTGCTTCGGGCTCTTCACCACGTGGTCCAGGATGGCCTTGGTGGAGCCGATGAAGTCCGCGTGCCGCAGCACCTGCTGCTCGCACTCCGGATGGGCCACCACCTCCGCGTCCGGGTGCTCCACCTTCAGCCCCACGAGCTTCTTCTCGCTGAAGATTTCGTGGACGATGCAGCTGCCCGGCCACAGCACCATGTCGCGGCCCGTCTCCTTCATCACGTGCCGGCCCAGGTGTTGATCCGGCGCGAAGAGGATGGGGCGGCCCTGCGGAATCTGGTTCACGATGCGCACGGCGTTGGACGACGTGCAGATGACGTCGCTCATCGCCTTCACCGCGGCGGAGCTGTTCACGTACGACACCACGAAGGCGTCCGGGTGCTTGTCCTTGAACGCCTTGAAGGCCGCGGGGGGGCAGCGGTCCGACAGCGAGCAGCCGGCCTTGAGGTCCGGGAGCAACACCTGTCGGGTGGGATTCAGAATCTTCGCGGTTTCCGCCATGAAGTGCACACCGCAGAAAACGATGACGTCGGCCTCCGTCCGCGCCGCCGCCTGCGCCAGCGCCAGGCTGTCACCGACGAAGTCGGCCACGTCCTGCACCTCGCTCTCCTGGTAGTAGTGCGCCAGGATGACCGCGTTCATGGAGCGCTTCAGCTCCCGGATGCCCGCCTCGTAATCGACCGTCTCGCCCATGGGGGGCCTCCTCGTCGCCCGCGCATTCTCTAACGGCGTCCGGGGCCCGGGGCCAGCGCGCGCGGCCGCGCTGGGTCCGCGCGTCCTACCCACCAAGGGGTCCCGGCTGACCGCGCGCCTTTAACCTATTCCGAAAAGTCCTCTCACCCCCGCGTACATCACCTAATCCGTGGGAGCAGGTAAAGTACGCGTTGGTTGTTCGCCGGCGGCTCACCGGGAAGGCGTCTCAGCGCGGAACCCGCTGGCAACAGAGAGAGCACCTGGCTCGGACACTCAAGACATGCGGATGGCGGGAACGGGGCGCGTGCAAGCCCCGCGTCGACGGGAATGGCGCCATGCACGGGCGCCAGTGTGGCTCTTGCGCGTCGGGAAAAATCTATGAGCGTGCCGACTCACGAAGTCCTCATCGTCCACCCCAACGAGCTGCGCCGCAACGCGCTGAAGTCCGCGTTGGGAGCGCACCGGGTCTCGGTGGTGGGTTCACAGCTGGAGGCGACGCGGCGCATGGAGGCGTCCGTGCCCACGCTGATCATCGCGCCCGCGGACAACGCGCGCCGCTTCCTGCGCCACGTGGACCGCGCCGCGCCGGAGGCCGTCTGCGTGTTCGTCTGCGCGCGGACGGATCAGCACGGCCTGGAGGAGCTGGTGGAGACGGCCGCGGAGGGGCACGTCTTCAGCACGGTGGACGACGCGCTGAGCGAAGGGGAGCTGCGCGCGCGGCTGCGCGACATCCTCCAGCTGCGCGCCTCCACGCGCGTGGTGCTGGACGCGGGGATGCGCGTGGACTTCCTGCTGCACGACCGGCCCTTCAGCGCGGAGTGCCAGGACCTGGGCCACTTCGGCGCGGCGCTCCAGGTCCCCATGGACGCGTCGCTGGCGGCCTTCCTTCCGGGCACGCCCCTGGACGCGCTGTCCATGGTGCGCGACGGCCGGCCCGTGCTGCACGTGGCCCGCGCCTACGTGCGCCACGCCACCCCCATGCAGCAGGGGACGCACGCGTTCCTGCGCGTGGGCATCTCCTGGCGGCCCGCGCTCGACGAGTCCGCGTCCGTCCCGCCGCGCACGCTGCGGGACGCGGTGGCGGTGCAGGCCGCGCTGCGCAAGGCGCTGCGGCGCGAGCTGCCCGTGTGGCTGCACCCGCCGGACAGCCAGACGGCGCACTTCCGGCTGGAGTCCGCCACGGTGGACGCCTCTGACGCGCGCGGCCTCCTGCGCGGGCGGGTGTCCTCGGCGCTGCCCGCGAGCGTGGGGGAGGTGGTCCACCTCTCCTTCGAGATGGGCGGCCAGCGCTACCGGGGCGTCACCAGCATGCTCCACCTCGGGCAGGACGGCGTGGCCCTGGGCATGCCCCGCTCGCTGGCGGTGGAGAACCGGCGCGGGCAGCAGCGCTTCCGTCCCGGCGCGCACCACCGCTTCCTCGTGCGCTTCACCTCGCCGTTCAGCGGCCAGCGCATCACCCGCGCGGTGCTGGACCTGGGCGCGCGCGGGTTCGCCTTCCCCATCGACGCGTCGTGCGAGGTGCTGCCGGTGGGCTCGCACCTGGACACCACGCTCATCCTTCCGGATGGCTCGGAGGTGGCGTGCCGCGTGGAGGTGCGCTCGGTGGACGTGGTCCCCTTCGAGTCCCGGCATGATCAGCGCCTGCGCCCCTACCGCTGCGGCGTGCGCATCCTGGACATGCCGCGCGCGGTGCGCGACGCCATCGTGGACGCGTTCGTGTCCGCGCGGGCGCCCCAGGTGCGCGACGGCGCGGTGTTCCGCTTCCCGGACCTCTGGCGGATGATGGAGGACGCCCGCTACACCTTCCACCCGGACCATCCCTTCGGCGAGGAGCCCCGCGTCCTGCCCGTGCTGGAGGCCACGCACGAGCGGCTGGGCCGCGCGCGGGAGCTGGGGCGCTCGCTCGTCTTCACGGACTCGCGGCGGCTGCTGGGCCACGTCAACGGCCTGCGCATGTACTCCGGCACCTGGCTGGTGCAGCACCTGGCCGTGCTGCCGGGCTTCCGCCGCAGCGAGCAGATCTCCAGCGAGCTCACGTCGCTCGCGGTGGAGGTGGGCGAGGCGATGGAGGACGTGGAGTTCATCCGCTACATGTGGCGCACCGACAACCGCTGGCCGCACCGGCTGGGCACGTGGCTGGCCCGCGTGCTGGAGGGCCAGGGGCTGTGCCACCTGCGCCAGTTCCACTACCTGCGCGCGGACCTGGAGCTGACGCCCGCCGTGGACGGGGCGGCGCTGCCCGCCGTGCGCGACGCGGGCCCGGAGGACCGCCAGTGGCTGGAGTCGTACCTGCGCCGCCGGGGGGAGATGGTGCGCCTGCTCAGCGAGGACCTGCGCGCGGATCCCAGCGCGGAGGCCGTCCTGGGCGAGCGCTTCCGGGCGGCGGGGCTGCACCGGGAGCGGCGGATGTTCGTGGTGGAGGGCGAGGCGGGGCCGCTCGCGCTGGCGCTCCAGGACGAGGCCACGCCGGGCCTGAGCCTCATCGAGGTCACCAACGGCTTCAACCTCGTGGTGCCGGACCGCGAGCACCCGCGCGCGAAGGACGCCGTGGCGGCGCTGGCGCTGCGGTGCATGGCGCACGCGCGCGAGCGGGGCCGGGGG
>NZ_JBKGHJ010000463.1:0-6614 GCF_046520365.1 Corallococcus sp. 4LFB | reverse complement strand
GTGAGCGCGCCGGTGGCGTCGGGCGGCAAGCGCCGGGGCCGCAAGCCGGCGGCGGCGGAAGGCGGCGCCCGTGAGTGCGCCATCAAGGGCTGCGGCAAGCCCAGCCGCACCAAGGGCTACTGCGCGGCGCACTACCAGAAGCTGCGCATGCTGGAGAAGACCAACCGCCGTCCCTCCCAGTGGGCCGACTACGCGGAGCCCAACAGCGTGGAGGACATCAAGCTGCCCCGTGGCCGCGCCGCCTCCAAGGCGCTCGCGGAAGCCGCTCAGAAGAACGCTTAAGCAGTACAGTTGCCCCGGCCCGGGCAGAGGTGGTGGACCCGTTCTTCCGTCTGGAAGAGCGTGGCTGGATTGACCGCGCGGAGGATGTGCTTGCGCCGCGAGGGGGTTGGTGTGCATGAGTGCCCGGGCCATGAGCAAACGCGACCTGGAGCCTGGAATCGTCACGGACCTCGCGGGCCGGACGACCTATGGTGATTACCTGCAGCTGGACCGGCTCTTGTCCGCGCAGGTGCCCCGTTCCCAGCCTCCCCATCACGACGAGCTGCTGTTCATCGTCCAGCATCAGACGAGCGAGCTGTGGATGAAGCTGCTCATCCATGAGCTGTCCGCCTGCATCCGCTACATCCAGGCGGACCGGCTGGAGCCGTCCTTCAAGATCTTCGCCCGCGTCGCGCACATCCAGCGGATGCTCTTCGAGCAGTGGAGCGTGCTGGAGACGCTCACGCCCAACGAGTACCTGGAGTTCCGCGACACGCTGGGCCACGCGTCCGGCTTCCAGAGCTTCCAGTACCGCGCGGTGGAGTTCCTGCTGGGCAACAAGGACGACGCGGCGCTGGGGCCCTTCAAGCACGTGCCGGGCGTGCACGCGGAGCTGGACCGCCTGCTGGAGTCGCCGGGCATCTACGACGAGTTCCTGCGCCACCTGTCGCGCATGGGCCACGACGTTCCCAGAAGCCACGTGGAGCGCGACTGGCGTCAGCCGTATGAGAAGAGCGCCCAGGTGATGGAGGTGTTCCGCCGCATCTACTCGGACACCGAGAAACATTGGGACGCGTATGAGATGTGCGAGAAGCTGGTGGACACGGAGGAGCGGTTCCAGCTCTGGCGCTACCGGCACATGATGACGGTGATGCGCATCATCGGCTTCAAGCAGGGCACGGGCGGCTCGTCGGGCGTGGGCTTCCTGCGCAAGGCGCTGGACCTGCGCTTCTTCCCGGAGCTGTGGGACGTGCGCACGTCGCTGGTGCCGCCCGCGAAGCCCCGGGGCGCCTGAAACACACCCGTGCCGCTCGTGCCCCCGCATGCCCCGCGGGCCGGCAGGGACGGGGTGCCAGCCGGGGCGCGGGCTCCCTAGCTTGGGAGAGGTCAAACCCTCTCAACGCGCGAAGGAGCCGCCATGGGTGAGCACGACAGCCCCCGGAAGGAACCGCAGCTTCCGGAAGACGAACAGGACAACAAGCGTCAGGCGGGAGACCGCCCCGTCCCCACGCCCGGCCACGTCGGCAACCTGCCGGACGACGGCCCGGGCCCGGCAGGCATTGGCATCAAGCTGCCCGAGGGCGGCGGCGACTGAGTAAAACATCCGGAAATGTTTCAGCGGAAATGTTTCAGGCCCGGGAGCCCTTCCGGGGCTCCCGGCCGCCGGGGTACACGTGTCAGACGGGCATGAGAGTGTCCGGGCATGTCCCTACCTGCTAGGTTCTTCGTCCTAGAGATGACCCGAAAGCCCGCCACCTACGCAGACCTGGAAGCGCTCCCGCCGAACCAGGTGGGGGAGCTCGTCAACGGGGAGCTGTACGCGAGCCCCCGGCCGGCGTCACCGCATGCGCTCGCGGCAACGCATCTGGGAGGCGAGCTCTACGGTCCCTTCGACCGAGGACGCGGAGGACCTGGAGGGTGGATCATCCTCTCCGAGCCGGAGCTGCACCTGGGTAAGGACGTCCTGGTGCCGGACCTCGCGGGTTGGCGCCGGGAGCGGGTGCCCAGGATGCCCAACGTCGTGGGCATCACGACGGCGCCGGACTGGCTGTGCGAGGTGCTGTCCCCCTCCACATTCCGGCTGGATCGGGCGCGGAAGCTACCCATCTACGCCCGCGAGGGTGTGAAGCACGTCTGGCTGGTGGAGCCGCTCCAACGCACGCTGGAGGTCTTCCGTTTGGAGGGTTTGCACTACATGCTGCTGGGAACCCATCAGGACGCGGAGGCCGTCCACGCGGAGCCATTCGAGGCGCTTTCCCTGGAACTGCGGGTCCTGTGGGAGGACGTCGAGTAGGCTTCTCCGCACCATGTCCGCGCCCGACGGAATGACGCTGCTCTTCGAACAGGCCCACATCCTCTGCTACCGCACGTTCGACATCGCGGAGGAGATCGACCTGGAGCGCGCGCGCAAGGCGCTGTCGGAGGACTCGCGCCGCTTGAAGCTGTCGCGTGAGAACAGCCAGTACATCCAGCTGCCCAACCCGCCCGTGGCCTACGAGCTGGGCCGCAGGCCGCTGGCGCTGCGCGGCGGTCCCGTCACCGTGGACGCCACCGCGCGCCTGTTCGACCACGGCGCCGCGTCCATCATCCTGCGCGTCCCCGTCGCGCCCGGCACCACCTGGGAGACCCTCACCCTCGTCGCCGACGAGCTCTATGACAGCCAGGCCCTGGAGGACCTGGCCCAGGAGCTGGTGGAGGGCGTGCGCCGCACCATCTCCGCCGCCGTGCAGGGGCCGCACCTCTGGGACCAGAGCGAGAGCTACACCGTCATCTTCGCCGAGCGCATCCAGGGCAACCCCTCCGCGGAGGAGCTGTTCCAGCGCGCGGACATCGCGCGGCTGCTCCTGGGGGAGAGCACCACCGCGCCGCTGGCGCCGCGCGAGCGCGAGGCCGTCACCCAGGTGCGCTTCAGCTACACCGCCCACGACCTGGTCGTCGTGGACTGGAACAGCGCGTTCGTCTACGAGCCGTCCGGCTCGCGCGACATCCCGGACCTGCTGGAGATCGCCAACGCGCAGCTGCTGGAGTTCCGCTACTACGACGAGCGGCTGGACAAGCACATCGCGCGCATCCACGACGAGGTGCAGGCGCGCAAGCCCGGCTGGCTCACGCTGTTCCGCAGCCCCTACCGCAGCCTCGCGCGCGAGACGCTGGGCACGCTCGTGGACCTCAACGAGTTCGTGGAGCGGGTGGAGAACAGCCTGAAAATCATCGGCGACTTCTACCTGGCCAAGGTCTACGAGGGCGCCGTGCGCCGCCTGCGCATCCCCGCGTGGCAGGCCTCCGTCACGCGCAAGCAGCAGCTGCTCGCGCAGACGTATGGGCTGCTCAAGGGCGAGGTGGACATCGACCGCTCGCACATCCTGGAGGTGATGATCGTCGCGTTGATCATCCTGGAGATCGTCCTCGCCTTCGGCCGGGTGTTCCAGCATGGGTGAGCCCGGCCCCCCGGGGTGGGCTGGGCCAGGGCCCGGGGTTGGGCTACGGTGAGCGAATGGAGGTTGCCGCGTGAGTGCCTCGAATCCCCTCTTCGGTGACCTGTTGCTCAAGCTGGGCGTCGTCACGCCGGGGCAGGTGCAGGAGGCGCTCGCGCTGCAGGCGCTCACCGGCCAGCGCGTGGGCGAAGCGCTCATCTCCCTGGGCTACGTGTCGCGCGAGCAGATCCAAGACGCGCTGGGAGAGGCCCTGGGCCTGAACCAGGACAAGGGGCCCGCGCAGCCGCCGCTGGGCGAGCTGCTGGTGGGGCTCAAGTACGTGTCGCTCGCGCAGCTGGACGAGGCCCTGGCGCGGCAGCGGCGCGACGGGCGGCGGCTGGGGGAGATCCTCGTCGAGCAGGGCCACTGCACGTACAAGCAGATCTACGAAGCGCTGGGCGTGCAGAACCGCATCGTCGGCCGGCAGGACCTGCCGCGTCCCGCGACGGAGGGGCGCCGCCGCGTGGTGGTGGTGGACGACAGCCCCCTGGCCTGCGCGTTCGTGCAGGAGGGGCTGGTGGCGCTGGGCTACGAGGTCCTCTGCTTCCAGGACCCGTACGAAGCGCTGGAGGGCATGGGGCGGCTGCAGCCGGCCATCGTGCTGAGCGACCTGGAGATGCCGGGGCTGGACGGCGTGGAGCTGTGCCGGCGGCTGAAGGAGGGCCCGCGCAGCGCCATCCCCGTCATCATGCTCACCGCGAACGACCGGGAGGCGGAGCGCGTGCGCGGCCTGCGCGCGGGCGCGGACGACTACGTGAACAAGTCCGCGTCCCTGGACGAGCTGGCGGCGCGCATCGAGAGCGTGGTGCGCCGCACGGGCGAGACGGAGCGCATGCGCAAGCTGTTCGCGCGCTACACGTCCGACGCGGTGGTGGAGGAGATCCTCAAGAGCGCGGACGCGGCGGTGCTCGCCGGCGAGAAGCGCGAGGTGACGGTGCTGTTCGCGGACATCCGCAACTTCACCGGCCTGGCGGAGAGCCTCCCCCCCGAGCAGGTGGTCGCGGTGCTCAACCAGGTGCTGGGCCGGCTGTCGGACGCGGTGCTCACCTGCGGCGGCACGCTGGACAAGTTCCTGGGCGACGGGCTGATGGCTGTTTTTGGCGCGCCGGTGGGCCGCCCGGACGACGCGCTCCGGGGCCTGCAGTGCGCGAAGATGATGATGGAGGCCGTGGCGGAGCTGCGCGCCGTGGCGGAGGCCGAGTGGGTGGCCCACGGCCGCGAGGGCCGGCCCCTGGTGCTGGAGCTGGGCGTGGGGTTGAACTCGGGCGTGGTGGTGTCCGGGAACATCGGCAGCGCGCTGAGGGCCGAGTACACCTGCATCGGCGACGCGGTGAACGTGGCCGCGCGGCTGTGCGCGCTGGCCGGTCCGGGGGAGATCCTGGTGGGCGAGCGCACGCGGGAGCTGGTGGACGCGAACGAGACCGCCTTCGAGGACCTGCCGCCGGTGCGCCTGAAGGGCAAGCAGCAGCCGGTGCCGCTTTACCGCGCGCTCTGACGCGCTAGGGTGGACGTGCCATGGCCGCCACCTCCTCCCCGTCCGCCGTCCCCGAAAGGTCCCGCCGCTCTCCGCTGCCCTGGGTGGCGGTGGTGTTCGGGCTGGCGCTCGTCGTGGCCCTGGTGCTCACCGCCTTCCGCCGCCGCGACCCCGAGCAGACCCAGCAGATCCACGCCGACTTCACCGTCATCCTGGGGGCGCTGGAGCGCTACCAGGCCGACCACGGGGGGCAACTGCCGGAGGAGGGCAACCTGGACGATCTGCTGGTGCCCAGATACCTCAACGCCGTGCCGCGCGACCCCTGGGGCCGGCCGTACCACTACGCGAGCAGCGCGCAGGGCGTGTTCCTCTCCTCCTTCGGCCGGGAGAACCAGCGCGGCGGCGCGGGGGAGAACCAGGACCACACCAACCACGACGGGCACCAGCAGCTCCTGCGCTAGGGCCGTGCGCCGGGGCCCGGGCGCCCGGACGCCCCGCCCTGGTGGGCAGGCAGGCCGGCATGGACGGCGTCACGCCACCGGGGGGCCGGCGTGCGCATCCTTCTGCGCGGGGGAGGCTCCAGCGGGCATCGCCTCCTCGGGGCCCCGCCATGGCCATCATCTGCGCAACCAACCTGTCCGCGGACGCCACGCACGCGGCCACCGTCGCGGCGACCCTGGCCAGCCGGCTGGGAGAGCCCCTGCTGCTCCTGGGCGTGGACGACGCGGTCCCGGACTCGGACGCCGTGGCCGCGGCGGAGGGCGGGCTGGCCGCGGAGGCCGCGCGCCTGAGGGCGCTGACGGGCACGGTGGAGCCGCGCAAGTCGCGGGGTGCCTCCGTGGAGACGCTGCTGGGGGAGGAGGAGTGCCGGAGCGCCCGGCTGGTGGTGGTGGCCGCGGAGGGCTGGCGCACGTCCCCCTGGCGCAAGACGTCCCTGGCGGAGCGCCTGGCCCGCCACGGCTGCGCCCCGGTGCTGGCGGTGCGCCGGGACACGGCGCTGCTGGACTGGGCCCGGGGAAGGCGCCGGCTGCTGGTGATGGTGGGGGTGGACCCCCGGTCCTCCACGTCCGACGCGGCCATCACCTTCCTGCGGGAGCTGCGGCGCGTGGGCGGGTGCGACGTGCTGGCCACGTACGTGTGCTCGCCCTTGGAGGAGCGCGAGCGGCTGGGCATCCACACCCCCGTGCACGTGGAGCGGCTGGACGCGCGCGAGCGCACCATGGAGGGGTTGGAGCCGCTGGTGGAGCGCGTGCTGATGCGCGAGGTGCGCGAGCGCCTGGGCGACCTGGAGGGGGAGGGCCGCGTGGAGGTGGTGCTGGAGCCCGGCTATGGCCGCCCGGCGGACCACCTGCTGCACGTGGCCCATGCGCGCGGCGCGGAGCTGACGGTGGTGGGCATGCACCTGCGCGGCGGCGTGCAGCGGCTGTGGCACGGCTCCGTGTCGGAGGGCGTGCTGCGCCACGCGGAGCGCTCCGTGGCGTGCATCCCCGCCCGGGGCGCGCGAGCCGCGCCGCCTCCCGCCGCCCCGCAGCGCCCTGGTGCCCGTGGACTTCACCGTCGCGTCCGTCCAGGCCATCGCGCAGGCGTGCTCGCTGGTGGGCCCGGGCGGCCGCGTGCACCTCCTGCACGTATGACCTGGACCGACGGCGGCACCGCTCCCAGGCGCACCAGTTGCGCCATCGCCG
>NZ_JBKGHJ010000462.1:0-6645 GCF_046520365.1 Corallococcus sp. 4LFB | reverse complement strand
GGCGCCACCGGCCGCGCGACGCCACGCCAGGCGCCCGGCGCGCCGCGCCAGCCGCTCCGCCTCCGAACGCGCGGCAAGCTCCCGCCTCGCGCAGTGCCCGGCAGCCCGCGTCACCCAACCCGGACGACGTTCCGGAGGTGCCACCGCCCTTCCAGGCGAACGTGTCGGATCCGCTGCTCACGCCCGCGCCTCCCGCGCCCCAGCAGCTCCAGTCCTGGAACGAAGCGCTCACGCTCCTGCGCCAGCGCTCCACCGACCTCCAGGCGGCCCTGGGCCAGATTGAAGTCGCCGCGGGCACGTGGCGCATCGCGCTCGCCAACCTGTTGCCCTCCGTCGCGGGCGAGCTGTCCGCCCAGTACAACATCCTCAACCCGAGCATCCCCGCCGTGGGCGATGGCGTCGGCGGCGGCGTGGGCGGTGGCGTCAGCGGCGCCGGAGGCTTCACGCCCACGCAGCTGCTGGGCATCGGCGTGCTCACCGCGAACGTGCCCGTGGTGGACCTGGCCAACCTCTACGCCCTGGGCAGCGCGAAGGAGTCGCGGCGCACCGCCGACCTGTCGCTCGCGGAGACGCGCCGGCAGCTCACCCGCGGCCTCGCGCAGGCCCTGGTCTCCGTCTCCTCCAACGAGCGGCTGGCGGAGGTCAACCGCGTCAACCTGCGCACCGCGCTGGAGCGGCTGGCCCTCGCCCAGCGCCGCTTCGAGCTGGGCGCCGGCACCCGCCTGGACGTCGTCCGCGTGGAGCAGGACGCGCAGTCCGCACGCCGCAACGTCGTCACCGGCGATGAGAACCTGCGCCAGGCGCGCGAGGCCCTGGGCCTGGCCCTGGGCACCCCGTCCCCCGTGGGCATCAAGCCGGGCCTGGAGCTGAACACGTTCCTCGAGGGCGCCAACGCGGCCTGCCGCACGCTGGAGTCCCTGGAGAACCGCCCGGACATCGCCGCCGCGCGCTCACGCCAGGTGGTGGCCGAGCGCGCCATCGGCGAGGTGAAGCGCCTGTACGCGCCCACCCTGGGCCTCACCAGCACCACCACCGCGCTCACCGTCAACCCGGGCTTCGCGGAGGTGCCCATCTGGAACGTCGGCGCCAGCCTGGTGCTGCCCTTCTGGGACGGCGGCGCGCGCGAGGGCCGCCTGCGCCAGGCGCGCGGACAGCTGGAGCAGGCCCGCGCGGAGGTCACCAGCCGCGAGCGCAACATCGCCGTGGAGGTCACCCAGGCGAAGCGCGCCGTGCAGGTGACCCAGGCGACGCGGGAGCTGGCGGACCGCGAGCGCAAGCTCGCCGAAGAGAACGACCGGCTCACCCGCCGCAGCTTCGAGGTGGGCACCGGAACGAGCCTCGAACTGGTGCAGTCAGCCGGGGCCCTGCGGCAGGCTGAACTGGAGCTCGTCATCCGCGACTTCCAGTTCCGCCAGGCCCTGGTGGATGCATTCCTGTCGGAGGCCGCATGCGATTGGTGAGGGGCGGTTGGGGCGCGTGGGGGCTCGTGCTCGCGCTGGCGGGCGGGTGCAGTAGCGGCAAGGACGCCCCCGGAGGAGGACCCCAGGCCGGCCAGCAGAGCCAGGGCGCCGGCAAGCCCACGCCCGTGCAGGTGCTGGCGGTGAAGCCCGGCCCGGTGCGCGACACCCGCGAGTACGTGGGCACGCTCATCTCCCGCACCAGCATCACCGTCGTCCCGCAGGTCGCCGGCTACATCCAGAAGATCCCCGCCCACCCCGGCCAGAAGGTGAAGGCCGGAGACGTGCTGCTCGTGGTGGATCCACGGCAGGAGCAGGCCACCCTGCGCGCCACCCAGGCCCAGAAGGCCTCCGCCATCGCCAACCGCGAATTCGCTCGCAAGACGCGCGAGCGCAGCGCCCAGCTCCTCAAGGAGGGACTCGTCAGCCGCCAGGACTACGAGCAGGCCGTGGCCCAGGCCGCGCAATCCGAGGCCCAGGCCCAGGCGGCGGAGGCGCAGATTCAAAACCAGCAGGTGCAGCTGGGCTTCTTCAACGTGAGCGCCCCCTTCGACGGCGTCGTGGGCGACATCCCGGTGAAGCTGGGCGACTACGTGACGCCGCAGACGGCGCTCACCATCCTGGACCAGAGCCGCGCGCTGGAGCTGTCCGTGCAGGTGCCGGTGGACCAGGCCGCGCGCGTGAAGGTGGGACAGACGCCGCTGGAGGTGCTCAACGAGGACGGGGAGCCCATCGTCCGCGCCCCCGCCTCCTTCGTCGCCGCCACGCCCGACCCCAACACGCAGCTGGTGGAGGTGCAGGCCGACTTCGCCAACACCGTGGGCCTCCGGGCCGGCCAGCTGGTGCGCGCGCAGCTCGTCTACGACGTGCGCGACGCCTTGAAGATGCCCACCACCGCGGTGACGCGGCAGGGCAGCCAGTCCTTCGCGCTGGTGGTGGGCGAAGGCGACGCCGGCACCGTGGTGAAGCGCCAGCCCGTCACGCTGGGGCTGCTGGAGGGCAACGACTACGAGGTCCTCAAGGGGCTGGACGCGGGCACCCAGGTCATCATCAGCGGCGTGCAGCAGCTGCGGGACGGCATGCCCATCCAGCCGAAGCCCGCGCGGCGGGCACAGGGGCAGACGGAGGGCATGCCCCTGCCGCCCGCGCAGGGCATCGGCGGCGGCTCGGACGCGGGTCGGTAGGGGGCTGCCATGTTCACCGACTTCTTCATCCAGCGCCCCGTCTTCTCCAGCGTGCTGTCCATCCTCATCACGCTCGTGGGCGCCATCTCCATCCCCAGCCTCCCCATCGAGCAGTACCCGGAGCTGGCGCTGCCGCAGGTGCAGGTCACCGCCACGTATACCGGCGCGTCCGCGGAGACGGTGGAGAGCGCCGTCACCACCGTGCTGGAGCGCCAGCTCAACGGCATGGAGGGCATGCGCTACCTGTCCTCCACCAGCACCAACGACGGCCAGTCCACCATCACCGCCACCTTCGACCCGTCCCGCGACGTGGACCTGGCCGCGGTGGACGTGCAGAACCGCGTGGCCACCGCCACGCCGCAGCTGCCCGCGCAGGTGAACGCGCTGGGCGTCACCGTGCGCAAGGCGCAGACGCAGCTGCTCGTGTCCTTCGGCGTCTACGACCAGGAGAAGCGCTACGACACGGAGTTCATCAGCAACTACGCGGACGTCTTCATCCGCGACGCGCTGCTGCGCGTGAAGGGCGTGGGCGACGTGCGCATCTTCGGCGAGCGCCGCTTCGCCATGCGCCTGTGGCTGGACCCCACGGAGCTGGCCCGGCGCCGCCTCACCGCGCAGGACGTGGTCAACGCGCTCCAGGAACAGAACGTCCAGGTGGGCGCGGGCAAGGTGGGCCAGGCCCCGTCCTCCCGGGACCAGGCGTACCAGCTGTCCCTCCAGGTGCAGGGCCAGCTGTCGTCCGCGGAGGAGTTCGGCGCCATCGTCATCCAGCGCGGACAGGACGGCGCCCTGGTGCGCATCCGCGACGTGGGCCAGGTGAAGCTGGGCGCGGAGAGCTACCAGCAGCTCTTGCGCTTCAACGGCCAGGAGGCGGTGGGCCTGGGCATCACGCAGCTGCCGGGCTCCAACGCGCTGGACGTGCGCGAGGGCGTGGAGGCGGAGCTCCAGCGGCTGTCCGCCAACTTCCCGCCGGGCCTCACCTACCAGGTGGCGTTCGACACCACGGCCGCGGTGAGCGCCTCCATCGAGGAGGTGCTCAAGGCGCTGGGGGAGGCCATCCTCCTGGTCGTCCTGGTCATCTTCATCTTCCTGCACGGCTGGCGCAGCGTGCTGGTGGCGGTGACGACGCTGCCGGTGTCGCTCGTGGGCACGTTCATGTTCGTCAACGCGTTCGGCTTCTCGCTCAACACGCTGACGCTCTTCGGCCTCACGCTGGCCACGGGCCTGGTGGTGGATGACGCCATCGTCGTCATCGAGAACGTGGAGCGCGTCATCGAGCACGAGAAGGTGGACGCGAAGGAGGCCACCCACCGGGGCATGCAGCAGGTGGCGGGCGTCGTCGTCGCCACCGCGCTGGTGCTCTCCGCGGTGTTCATCCCGGTGTCCTTCTTCCCCGGCACCACGGGCGCCATCTACCGGCAGTTCGCGCTCACCATCGCGTTCTCCATCAGCCTCTCCGCGCTGGTCGCGCTGACGCTGTCCCCCGCGCTGTGCGCGCGCCTCCTGCGCCCCAACGAGGGCCAGAAGTTCCTCCTGGCGCGCAAGTTCGACCAGGGCCTGGACGCGCTCCGGCGCGGGTACGGGAAGCTGCTGGGCCGGATGCTGGGCAGGCTGCGCTGGGTCGTGGTGGCCGTCTTCGCCGTGTTCCTGGTGGCCACGGGCCTGCTCTACCGCGCCACGCCCACGGGCTTCATCCCGGACGAGGACCAGGGCTACCTCATCATCGCGGTGCAGGGCCCGGAGGGCACGTCGCTGGAGTACACGCGCAACGTGCTCATCCAGGTGGAGAAGCTGGTGGCCCAGCAGGAGGAGGTCACGCAGATCTTCACCGTGGGCGGCTTCTCGCTGCTGGGCACGGGCGCCAACTACGGCTCGCTCTTCATCAACCTGAAGCCCTGGGAGGAGCGCACGACGCGCGAGTCGAGCGTCGCCGGCCTGGTGGAGCGGCTGCGCGGTCCGCTGTCCCAGGTGGGCGGCGCGCGCGTGCTGCCCCTGCAACCGCCCGCCATCCGCGGCGTGGGCAGCGTGGGCGGCTTCGAGTTCGTGCTGGAGGACCAGCAGGGCGGCCGCACGCTGGACGAGCTGGCGCAGGCCACCCAGACGCTGGTGGGCAAGGCCAGCCAGGAGCGGCGCCTGCGCGGCGTGTTCTCCGCGTTCACCGCGGGCGCGCCGCAGCTCAACCTGGACGTGGACCGGGAGAAGGCCAAGGCCCTGGGCGTGCCGCTGTCCTCGCTGTTCTCCACGCTCCAGGTGTACCTGGGCAGCCAGTACGTGAACGACTTCACCTTCGCCAACCGCGTCTACCGCGTGTTCGTGCAGGCCGCGACGCCCTTCCGCGACAACCCGAAGGACATCGGCAGCTTCTACGTGCGCTCGGACACCGGGGCCATGGTGCCGCTGGAGTCGCTGGTGAAGGTGACGCCCATGACCACGGCGCCCAACATCACGCACTACAACCTCTTCCGCGCCGCCAACGTCAACGGCCAGGGCGCGCCCGGCGTCTCCACCGGCCAGGCGCTCCAGGCCATGGAGGACGTGGCGAAGCAGGCCCTGCCGCCCGGCTTCACCTACGAGTGGACGGGCCTGTCCCAGGAGCAGAAGAGCGCGGGCAACACCGTGCTCGTCATCTTCGCGCTGGGCATCGTGTTCGTGTTCCTGGTGCTGGCCGCGCAGTACGAGAGCTTCGCCCTGCCCTTCGTCGTCATGCTCGCGGTGCCCGTCGCGATGATGGGCGCGCTCCTGCTCCAGAACCTGCGCGGGCTGGTGAACGACGTGTTCTGCCAGGTGGGCCTGGTGATGCTGGTGGGCCTCGCGTCGAAGAACGCCATCCTCATCGTGGAGTTCGGCGAGCAGCTGCGCGCTCAAGGGCAGGGCGTGGTGGAGTCCGCCATCAACGCGGCGGAGACGCGCCTGCGCCCCATCCTGATGACGTCCTTCGCGTTCCTCTTCGGCGTGGTGCCGCTGATGCTGGCCAGCGGCGCGGGCGCCTCCGCGCGCAAGTCGCTGGGCACCGCCGTCTTCGGCGGCATGCTCTTCTCCACCTTCGTGAACCTCATCTTCATCCCCGTGCTCTACGCGCTGGTGGAAGGGGCTCGCACGAAGCTCCTGAAACACCGCAAGCACGGCAATTCGCAGAGCGGACCGCCGTCTCCGCCGCCGTCAATCCCTCCCGAGGGGGAGCCACCGCGACCCCAGCCTGCGTAGCCGCGCGTCGCGAAGGACCCGCACGGCAGGCAGGCACTCCGGCGCGCTATCCGGCGCCGGAGCGTCCTGGTTATCCTTGGGCGACGCATGCCTTCTCCTCTGACTGTCGATGAGCGGCGTCGGTGGCTGTACACGTTGAAGCAGGCTCCGACGCTGCGCCACACGCGTGCGTCCGTCCTGCTGCGGTTGTTGGAGCGGGCCCGGCCCGTGGAGCCCCTGCCGGGCGAGGGCATCTGCCGCGAAGGCGAGCCGGTGGACGGCATCTACCTGCTGCGCTCGGGCGAGTGGCGGGTGACGGCGGGAGGGGCGGTGCTCCTGCACCTGCGCTCCGGCATGTCGCTGGGCGTGGAGGCGCTCGCGCGCGGCACATGGCCCGTCACGGTGACGGCGGAGTCCGCGTCGTCGCACGCCCTCTTCCTTCCCCGCGCGGCGCTGGAGGCGGTGGCGGCGCGCCCGTCACGCCAGCACCGCGCGCGCGCGGACGTGGTGACGTTGCCGCACGGCACGCCGGGTGGGAGCTGCGCCCGCGGTGCTGTCCACGCTGGTGAGCTGTGGCGAGGTGATGGTCCACGACTTCGGGGACCGCGTGCTGCTCGTGCGCGCGGGAGCGAAGCGCGCGGAAGGCACGGTGCGCGGCGCGGACGGCGTGTTCCGCCGCACGGTAGGCCCGAGCTCGCCGCTGCTCGAGGAGGGCGAGGACTTCGACTGCGTGCTGGTGGAGGGCGTGCCGGTGCCGGAGGGCCTGACGCCGCGCCAGGTGGTGCTGCTGCCGCCCGGCGGTGAGGCGGACGGCGTGGGGA
>NZ_JBKGHJ010000461.1:0-6661 GCF_046520365.1 Corallococcus sp. 4LFB | reverse complement strand
CCGCTCGAGTGCGTGCGCGCCGCGTCCGGCCGCGCGGTCTGGTCCGGCGTGTCCGACGCGCGCACGTGGCCGTCCCAGCCGCCCGAGTACAGGGTCCCGTCCGCCGTGAACGCCAACGCGCTCACCGGCCCCGTGTGCAGCCGCGCCTCCGCCGAGAACTCCAGCGCGGGCACCGACACCAGCGACACCAGGCCCTGGGTGCTGCCCACCGCCAGCCACTTGCCGTCCGGATGGAAGGCCACCGACACCAGCGGCTCCTCGGTGGCGAGCAGCGCCCGCTGCGTCCCCGTGGCCACGTCGAACAGCTGCACCGCGCCGCTGCGGCTCACCGTCGCCACCAGCGCACCGTCGGGAGCGAAGGCCACGCCTTCCGGGTCGAACTCGGAGGCGTTCACCAGGGCGTCGAACCGCTCGGTGGGCGCGGCCGCGCCCGTGGCGCTGGCAGTCCCCAGGTCCCAGACCGTGAGCCGCTGGCCGATGGTGCCGTTCGCGAAGCGCGTGTACGCGACGAGCGGGCTTCGGGGCGCGAAGTCCACCGTCCAGATGACGTCCTTGCGGTTGAGGACGGTGGGCTCGCCGTCGAAGCCCTCCACCGCGCCGGAGAGGAAGCCTCCGGGCGTGGACTCCAACCGCGTCACCGTGTCCGGCGCAAGGCCCGCGGCCGTGTGCGCGCAGCCCGTGAGCGCCAGGGCGCCCGCGAGGACGAAGCCCCCGGCACGCAGGCTCATGAACCCGAGCCGCGGACGGCGGCCTTCTCCTTGTCCACGTTGATCTCGTTCACGCCCTTGCTGTCCACGGACAAGAGGAACAGCTGCTTATCCGCTTCCCGCTTGTCGTTGAACGACGTGCGGCCGGTGGCGCCGTCGAAGTCCTTCAGCCCCGCCAGCGCCTCACGCATCGCCGCGCGCGTGTTGGGCCGCTGCTTGTCAATCACCTGCCGCATCATGCGCGCCGAGTCGTAGCCGATGGCCTCCAGCAGGCCCGGGTCACGCCCCGTCTCCTTGTACGCGTCGCGGTAGGTCTTCACGAACTTCTGCGTCGCGGGCCGCTGCGAGTCCACGAAGAAGCCGTCCACGTACACCGAGCAGGTGACGAACTTGCCGCCGCGCTCCAGCAGCTCCGGCAGGCCCGAGCGGCCCTTGGGGCTGGACCACTGGTTGGTGCCGAAGAGCGTGACGGTCTTCAGGTCCTTCTTGCCCGTCGTCTTGCGGATGCGCTCCAGGTCGCGCGGGTCGCACGCGTTGGTGACGATGTCCTCCACCGCGAGCGCGGGCGTCACCAGGCTCACCCGGCGCCAGTCGTCCGGGATGAAGAGGCCCTCGAAGTCGATGATGGGCTCCACGCCGCTGCGGGCCTTCTCCATGGCCTTGCGGCGGCGGTACGCGTCGGTGAACTTCTCCCCCTGCACGTCGCGCACGGCCTCCGCGTAGTCGCCGCGGTCCTCCAGGTAGTAGCGGCCCACCAGGCGCTTGGCCTCGCCGGTGAACGTCGTCTGGTCGTAGGAGTAGGACTCCGCGCCGCGCACCACGCCGCCGCGCGACACCACGTCGTCCCAGAACTCGTTCGCCAGCTCCACACCGTAGGGGATGTTCGGGTAGAGCACCGCGAAGCGCTTGTAGCCCTTCACGTTCATCGCGTAGTCCGCGATGGCGCGCGCCTGCGCGGAGTTCGTCAGCATGTTGCGGAAGACGTACGGGCCAATGTCCGTGATGCCCTCCTGACGGCTCAGCGTCAAGAGCGGCACCTGGAGCTCCTCCGCCAGCAGCGCCGCGCGCTTGGTGTCGTCCACCAGCAGCGGGCCCATGGCCGCGATGGCGCCGTCGTCGAACGCCAGCTGCTCCATCGCCGTGCCCGTCTTGTTGACGTCGCCCTGCGTGTCCTTCACCACCAGCTCGATGTCGCTGCCCTGCAGGCCCAGCTTCACGCCGCGCAGCACCGCCTCGCCGATGGGCTGGTAGCGGCCCGTCATGGGCAGCAGCACCGCCACGGTGCGCGGATGCACCTCCACGCGGCGGGTGGCGCGCGCGAGCAGCTCCTTCGCCTGCGGCGCGAAGGTGCTGTTGGGCGCTTCGCGCAGGTACGTCTGGAGCGTCTCCTCCAGGCGGGTCCAGTCCCGCAGGTGGTAGTAGATGCGCGCCAGCTTGAACTGGAGCACCGGCCACGCGGGGTTGGACGGGGACAGCCCCTCCTGCACGCGCGCGATGTCGAGGAAGCTGGCGCGGCCCTCCACCAGCTGCTCCACCTTCTGCACCGCGGCGGTCTTCTCCTCCTGCGTCTGGGCGTCCCCGGCGTCCTTCACCGCGGACGACAGCGCCTGCGAGAACAGGCCCGCGCCTTCCGCCGCGCGCGCGGCCTCCTTCAGCAGCTGCTCCTTCTCCGCACCCTCCGCGCGCTCGGCCAGGCTGGTGAGCGTCTGGTACGCGTCGCGGTAGGCGCCCACCTCCATGGCGGAGACGGCCAGCTTGTGCTTGGCGTCCTCGGCCTGGGCGTAGAGGGGGTTCTCGAAGAGCAGCTCGTTGAAGGTCTTGCGCGCGTTCGCGTAGTCCTTCGCCTCGAAGTAGAGGACGCCCGCGTTGTAGAGCGCGTCCTGGCCGGCGGTGGTGGCGGGGTACGCCTTGCGCACGGCCAGGTAGGCCTCCGCGGCCTGCTTCTTGTCCGGGTTTGCTTGCGCCTGCGTGCGGGCCTGCGCGAGCGCGGCGTTCGCGGTGGCGTCCTGCCTCACCTCCACGCGCGGGCGGTTGGACTGGGTGGAGTCGCCCCCGGAGGTGCCGTCCCGGCTGTCGGTGCGGGAGGGCGACTTGGGGCAGGCGGTCAACGTCAGGGCCAGCGCGGCGACGAGCGCGCGGCGCGATGCGGAGAGGACTTCCATGGCGAGGTGCATAGCAGCGCGGGTGCGGCTCCGTCGACACTTGAGCGGGGGGAAGATTCCCCTGGAACGTCCGCTTCAGTGCACCGCGCGTGCCCGCCTGCGTCACCGAGGGGAGCCGCCCTCCCCTCCCCCGCCGCGCGCGGCCCCGGAGCCACGCTCGCGCGCGGCCCCGGACGCACGCCCGGCCTCCTAGCCGAAGAGCTCCTTCACCTTGTCGAAGAAGGTCTTCGACTGGGGATGGGTCTCCTCGCCGGACACCTCCGCGAAGCGCTCCAGCAGCTCGCGCTGCTTGGACGTCAGCTCCGTGGGCGTTTCGATGATGACGCGCACGTGCTGGTCGCCGCGCTGCTGGCTGTGCAGGTGCGGGATGCCCTTGCCGCGCAGCCGGAACACCTTCCCGGACTGGGTCCCCTGCGGGATGGTCATCTTCACCTTGCCGTCCAGCGTGGGCACGTCGATCTTCGCGCCCAGCGCCGCCTGCGTGAAGGACACCGGCACCTCGCAGAAGACCTCGTACTCCTCGCGCTGGAACAGCGGGTGCTCGCGCACGATGACCGTCACGTACAGGTCCCCCGGAGGCCCGCCCCGGTCGCCCGGCTCGCCCATGCCGCCCAGCCGCACGCGCGTGCCGTTGTCCACGCCGCCCGGGATGGCGACCTCGATGACCTCTTCGGACGGCGTCTTCCCGGAGCCCCGGCACTTGCCGCACGGATCCGGGATGGTGGCGCCCGTGCCGCCGCAGTCACCGCACGGCCGGGACACCGCGAAGAAGCCCTGCGAGTAGCGCAGCTCCCCACTGCCGCCGCACGCCGCGCAGGGCCGTGGGGCCGCGCCGCTCTTGCTGCCGGAGCCGGAGCAGGTCTCGCACTTCTTCGGACGGGGGATGGTCACCTTCGGGCGGCAGCCGAACGCGGCCTCCTCGAAGGAGATCTCCAGGTTGTAGCGCAGGTCCGCGCCCCGGCTGTTGCGCTGCCGGCCCCGGCCACCGCCACCCCCGAAGATGTCGCCGAAGATCTCCCCGAAGATGTCGTTGATGTTGACGCCCTGGAAGCCGCCGCCCGCGTCCCCGAAGGGGTTGCCCGCGTGTCCGAAGCGGTCGTACTTCGTGCGCCGGTCCGGATCACTCAGGACCTCGTAGGCCTCCGAGGCCTCCTTGAACTTCTCCTCGGCCTCGTGGTTCCCGGGGTTGCGGTCCGGGTGGTACTGCAACGCGACCTTCCGGAACGCGCTCTTCAGGTCCTGCGCCGTAACGTTCTTCTGGACGCCCAGGACCTCGTAGTAGTCGCGCTTCTGCCCTGCGGCCCCTGCCATTGAATCGAACCCCTGGAATTTGCTGGCGTTTTCAAGCTGCGTAGAGAATCGGAGTCACTATAACGCAGCGAAACCCACCAGCAATCCAGGCCGGTCCAACCCAGGTGACGCGAGCACGGCGGGGCTACACGGTCCAGACGCGGTTCACGGTCAGCTCCATGCGGGCGAGCCGGCGCTTGAGGGCCGGGTCCACGGGGCCGTTGATGGACCACTTGGGGACCACGAAGTGCAGCTCCGCGTTGTAGAGCTTGGCGGCGCTCGCCAGCAGGCTCCAGCGGTTCTCCGCGGTGGGATCATCCACCATGCCCGGGGTGACGATCTCCAGGATGATGGGCGTCCGGGCGGAGTCGGACTGACGACAGGTGAAGTCCGGCCGGTGATCCTCGATGGTGCCGGAGAGTACGGGCGGCGGCATGAAGCCAGGGAGCCGGGCCTTGATGTCCGAGTAACCGATGGTGCGGAAATACTCGGCCATCAGCCAGAGCAGACGGCGGCGCTCTTCGTCATCCACGACCGACTCGCAGCCGGGATTGAACAGGACTTCTTTCTCGGAGTTGGTTTCCATGGCGCCTCTCAAGCTGTCCGCATGTGTGGGATGCGGCAACGCAGGCGGGCGCGAGCGCTCCCTGACCGGCCGTGGGGCAGCCGGCCATGCACGCCGGCTTCCCACGTCCCTTTGGCTTGGACGCCACCGTCGCCTCGGTGACAGAGTGCCCCCCCTCCCCGTGGCCCCCCGTCCCTCCGCGCACGTCTATCGCCGGCTCCTGGGCTACCTGCGCCCGTATCGCCGGTTGCTCTTCGCGGGCACGCTGGCCTCGCTCGCCGGCGCCGCCGCCACCGCCGCGTACGCCTGGATCGTCGGGCCGCTGCTGCGCGCCGTCCTCACCGGCGCCCCCGTCACCGTCGCGGGGATGACCCTGTCGCCGGAGGCCCTGCTGTCCCGGCTGCCCCTGCTGGTCGTCGCGGTGGCGGTGGTGAAGGCCACCGCCCAGTTCCTTCAGGGGGGCCTGATGCAGCGGCTGGGCCAGCGCGTGATGGCCGACCTGAGAGGCTTTCTCTACGGCCGCCTGCTCGCCCAGCCGCCGTCTTTCTTCGAGCAGCGCCACTCGGGGGAGCTTGTCTCCCGGTTCACCTCGGACGTCCCCCTGGTGGAGTTCTCCGTCACCCAGGCGCTGTCATCGTACGTGAGGGATGGGCTGCAGATTGTCGCCCTGCTGGCGACCTGCTTCCTCATCGACGCGAAACTTTTTCTCTTCACGTTCGTCGTCGTCCCCGTGACCGTGCTGCCGGTCACCCGGTTCGCGCGCTCGCTCAAGAAGGTGGCGACCCGCTCGCAGGCGAACCTGGGCGCGCTCAGCGCCATCACCGCCGAGCAGCTCCAGAACCTGCCCGTGGTGCAGGCGTACGGGACGGTGCCGCGCGCGCTGGAGTCCTTCGACCAGGAGGCGGAGGCGTACCTGAACGAGATGCGCCGCTCGCTCTTCATCCGCGGCGCGTTCAGCCCGACGGTGGAGCTGCTGGGCATCGTGGGCGTGGCGGCGGCGGTGGCGTGGGGCGCCCGCGCGGTGTCCATGGATCCGTCGCTGGCCGGGCGGCTCCTGTCCTTCATGGCGGCGGCGCTGCTGCTCTACCAGCCGGTGAAGTCGCTGAGCGGCACGCTGTCCCAGGTGCTCACGGGGCTGGCGGCGGCGGAGCGGCTCTTCGCGCTCGCGGACGCGCCGGTGCCGCCGGACGTGGGCGCGGAGGCCTCCGCCCCTGTCGCGCGCCCTGGAGCTGTCCGGCGTGCGCGCCACCTACGCGGACGGACGCGAAGCGCTCAAGGGCGTGGACCTGACGATTCCCGCGGGCTCGCGCGTGGCGCTGGTGGGCCCGTCCGGCGCGGGCAAGACGACGCTGTTCTCCGTGCTGCTGGGCTTCCTGCCCCCGAGCGGCGGCGAGGTGAGGTGGGACGGCCTGCCGCTGTCGTCGCTGAAGGCCTCCAGCGTGCGCGGCCAGGTGGCGTGGGTGCCGCAGGAGCCGGTGCTCTTCTCCGGCACCGTGCGCCACAACCTGCGCCTGGGGCAGCCGGACGCGCCGGATGACGCGCTGTGGGAAGCGCTGCGGCTGGCGCACGCGGAGGACTTCGTGCGCGCGCTGCCCGGCGGCCTGGATGAACCCGTGGGCGAGCGGGGCGGCCGGCTGTCCGGCGGCCAACGGCAGCGGCTGGCCCTGGCGCGCGCCTTCCTGTGCCGCCCGTCCCTGCTGCTGCTGGATGAGCCCACGAGCGCCCTGGACGCCACCAGTGAAGCGGCGGTGGGCGCGGGGCTCGCGGCGCTGATGAAGGGCCGCACGGTGCTGGTCATCGCGCACCGGCTCAGCACCGTGCGCGACGCGGACCTCATCGCCGTGGTGGAGCATGGCCAGGTGGTGGAGGCCGGCACGCACGAGCAGCTGCTCGCGCTGCGCGGCCGCTACGCGCGGCTGCTGGGCGAAGGCGCCGTC
>NZ_JBKGHJ010000460.1:0-6688 GCF_046520365.1 Corallococcus sp. 4LFB | reverse complement strand
CGCCGGAGCGCGGGGTGGGCACGTGAACGCCATCCGGCTGGTGCTCGCGGATGATCACGCCCTGGTGCGCCAGGGGCTGCGCAGCCTGCTGGAGCTCACGCCGGACCTGCGGGTGGTGGGGGAGGCCGCCGACGGCGAGGAGGCGCTGCGCAAGGTCGCGGAGCTCGACCCGGACGTGGTGCTGATGGACGTGCGCATGCCGCGCATGACGGGGCTGGAGGCCCTGCGCGCACTGCGCCGGACGGATCCGGAGCGGCGCGTGGTGCTGCTCACCACCTTCGACGAGGACACCGCGCTCATCGAGGCGCTGCGCGCGGGAGTGCAGGGCTTCCTCCTCAAGGACGTGTCCCTGGAGGAGCTGGCGGAGGCCATCCGGCGCGTGGCCTCCGGACAGACGCTGCTGCCCCCCGGCATCGCGGAGCGCGTGGCGCGAGGCATGGCGGAGCTGCCCCGCGACTTCCCCCACGCGGACCTGCCGGAAGGCCTCACCCGCCGCGAGGTGGAGGTGCTGCGCCTCATCGCGCGGGGGCTGAGCAACCGGGAGATCGCCGACGCGCTGGGGACGGCGGAGGGGACGGTGAAGAACCAGACCTCCAGCATCCTCTCCAAGCTGGGCGTGAGGGACCGCACGCGCGCCGTGCTCCGCGCCATGGAGCTGGGCTGTCTCTAGCGCTGCGTCCGGGCGCGTGGCTCGTGTCCGCGGAGGTGCTCCACGCGCATCCCGGCGACAGCAGGCGCGAAACATTTCGGTGCCGCGACACTCAGCATCCGGCGTGCTTCTCGGCCTGCGCCATCCTCGCGGTGTCGACTAGGGTCGCGCCGCATGAACCCCCGTCTTCCCCTCGTCTTCCTCGCCGCCTTCCTCGCCGTGTCCAGCGCGGGGGCCAAGCCCTACCGCGCCATGGTGACGCGCACCGCGTCCACCACGAAGAGCGGCAACCTGGAGCTGGGCCTGCGCTACCAGGGCTTCTTCGCGCTGGACCTGGACGCGTCCCAGCCCTACCAGCAGATCTCCCCCAGCCTGCGCTTCGGCATCGTCGACAACCTGGAGGCCAACGTCTACGTGGAGCTGCTGGCGCTGGGGCTTCCCGGCGAAGACGACTTCAAGGTCGCCTTCGGTGACATCCCCCTCGGGTTGCAGTGGACGTTCCTGGAGACGCGCCGGGCGGCGCTGGCGGCCTACGGGCGCGTCACGCTGCCCACCGGGCCGAGCGACGAGGACGGCATCCTCCCGAGCCTGTCCGACGGCACCTGGGACTACGAGGGCACCCTCGTCGGCGAGCTGCGCGCCACCAAGGACCTGCGCTTCATGCTCAATGGCAGCTATCTCCACCAGGGCACCCGGGACCGGGGAACGCGGCCCGAGTTCGATGTCCCGGACGCGGTCCAGCTCGCGCTCGCGGCGACCTACAACCTGGACAACTTCACGATGCTGGGGCTGGAGGTGGTGGGCCGCTTCTACTTCGAGGACGTCATCACCCCCGTCTGGCGGGACAACGCCGCGCAGGTGGAGATCCTCCCCATGGTGCGCCACGAGGCGTTCCCCGGCCTGGTGCTGGAGGCCGTCGCGGGCGTGGCCGTCACCGAGGACCTGCGGGAGATCTACCAGTTCCGCGTCCTGCTCGGCGCCACCTACGAGTTCGACCTCTCCTCGGGGCCCAAGCTGCCGAAGAGCAAGCAGGACCTGCGTCCGCCGAAAGCCGCGCCCAAGCGCCGCCGCTGAGGCAAGGGGCCGTCTCGACTTTCGAACCTGCCCCGGCGGGCGCGGCCGGGGCTGAACACTTCGTCTGTCCAGCGCCGGACGGCACGACGCGGGGACCAGGGCGCCGGGGGCACGCGTCCGTCCTTTCCTGGAAGGGCCGCTGTTCCCTGGGGGGCATTGGGATGGTTCCGGGGCGCCCATACCCTTGCGGGCCACATCGACCTGAAGCGAGGCCCCCCGATGTCGAAACCCCGCTGCTCATGCCACTCCCGGTTGTTCCATGTGCCGGTCCTGCTGCTCTCCCTGCTGCTGTGCAGCGCGTGCGAGGCCGTGGGCCGGATTGAGAACCCCGAAGTGCCGGCCCTGGCCGTGACTCCGTCCGCTACGCCCCAGGAGGAGCCGCTCCCCGCGACGCCGCCCGCCGTGCCTCCGGCCCCCGCCGGGCTTCGCTCCGTCGCCTCCTGGGAGGGGATGTTCGTGGAGGAGTGGGGGCGCGCGCACATGCAGACGTTCCTGCCCTGGAGCAACTCGCGCGACAGCTGGGACTTCTACAACCTCGCCTACGGCCTGGACGCCAACACCGCGATGTACCGGGCGACCGGGAGGCGGGCGTACCTGGACCGGGCCCTGCTCTACGTCAACAACCTGGTGGCCTCCGCGCGCGTCTCCTCGACGCTTCCGCGAAGCCAGTTCAAGGACGGCTACCTGGGCTGGTCCTCGGCGCTCTCGGAGCCCTCCGGGCAGGAGGTGCCGCTGTATGAGAGCTATTGCTGGCGCTACGTGACGCGCCTGCTGCGCGTCATCCGTGAGACGCCGGAGCTCTACGCCGCCAGCACCTACCGCGCGCAGTACGACCGGCTGCTGGCGTTCACCGAGAGGAACATCTTCGAGAAGTGGTTCACGCGCGGGGCCAATGACTTCGTCTACCGCAACCGCACGCACATGGCCGCGCACTGGGCCTTCATCGCCATGGACCTGTCGATGATGACCACCGACCCGGAGCGGAAGGCCCGCTACCTGGAGGTCTTCGACAACATCCACCACGGCATGCCGAACTTCCCGTCGTCGCTGCGCGCGAAGATGGAGCCCAACCCGGACCACCCGGCGGCGTGGTTCTGGAACGACAAGTGGGACTCGGACGCGCAGCCCGGCCAGGACGTGGCGCACGCCAACAACGTGCTGGCCTTCATCGTCGAGGCCCACGACGCGGGCATGGAGTGGACGGACGCGGACATCCGCAAGTTCGTCGTGACGCTCAACACCATCATCTGGCCCGCGCCCAAGGTGTATGCGGAGTTCGTGGATGGCACGGGGACAGGGGATGGCTGGTTCAACGACGGGCTGATGAAGCTCGGCCGCTACGACGTGAACCTCCAGCGCCGGCTGGAGCAGCATCGCGTCGGGCAGAACGGCCAGTTCTTCGCCAACGCCGCGCTCAACGTGCGGCTGCTGTCCGAACAGGCCGCGCAGTAGGCCGCGCGGCCTGTTGCAGGGAGGGGACGCCGGTTCGCGTCGCGCGTGCCGGCGCCCCCTTCGAGAGGAACTCCCGAGGGGCTCAGCGGGCCGTGCGTGCTCCCGGGAACAGGCGGACCCCCAGGGCCGCCAGCGCGGAGACGGTCGCCAGCAGCGTCACCGCCGTCCATCCCCACCGGGCCAGCACGAGGCTGCCGCTGGCCGCGCCAATGGACATGCCGATGAACATGGTGACGAACAGCACCGCGTTGAGCCGGCTGCGTGCGGCGGGGTCGATGCCGAAGACCAGGGTCTGGTGCGCCACGAGCGTGATCTGCGCCCCCAGGTCGAAGCCGATCGCGCTGGCGCCAATCAGCCACAGGCGGTGGGCCGGCTCCAGCCACGGCGCCGCGAACATCGTGGCGAAGGAGACGACGGTCAGGCCGGCGCCCAGCCGCGTCACGACTTCCGGCCCGAAGCGATCCGCGATGCGTCCCGCCACCGGCGCGCCCAGCGCTCCGGCCGCACCCGCCAGACCGAAGGCTCCGGCGGCCGCGCTCCCCAGGTGGAACGGAGCGCCGTGCAGCATCACGGCGAGCGTGGACCAGAACGCGCTGAAGCCAATGGAGATGAGCCCCTGCGCCAGCGCCGCCCGGCGGAGGGCGCCGTACTTGCGCCACAGGCTGGCGAGCGAGCCGAGCAGGGCGCCGTAGGACAGCGTGTTGGTGGGGCGGAAGCGGGGCAGGCCGCGCCAGGCCGCCACGCCGATGAACGCCACGCTGGCGGCGGCGACCAGGTACATGGCGCGCCAGCCGAAGTGCTCGGCGACCACGCCGCTGATGACGCGGGACAGGAGGATGCCGAGCAGCAGGCCGGTCATCACCGTGCCGACGACCTTGCCGCGCTCATGCTCGGGGGCCAGGGTCGCGGCGGCCGGCACGATGTCCTGCGCCAGGGTCGCCGTCAGGCCGACGGCGAAGCTCACGATGAGCAGCAGCTGGATGCCCGGCGCGATGCCGCCCAGCAGCAGCGCAAAGCTCAGCAGGGCGGCCTTGGTGAGGATGATGCGGCGCCGGTCGAAGCGGTCGCCCAGCGGCGTCAAGAGCAGGATGCCCAGCGCGTAGCCCAGCTGCGTGAGCATGGGCACCAGGCCCACCGCGGTGTCGGAGGCGCCGAGGGTGGCCCCCATCACCGCGAGCATCGGCTGGCTGTAATAGATGGATGCCACCGACAGGCCGGCGCTCGCGGCCAGCAGCAGGCGCAGGCCGCTCGACAGGGACTGGCTGGCGACGGAGACCCGTGCGGGGAGGGGAGCGTTTCCGGCGGTTCCATGTACGGCGCGAATGAAGGACATGATGTTCACCTCGGGTGATGCGCGACGAGGTAACAGTGCGCCAGAGGGGCAGGGCGCGGTAGACGCGTGCTCCGTACAGCGGTTATACGCTTCGCGTATCAATATGCCTCGTCCCTCAAAGCAGGCCCGGTCGCGGGTTCCCGCCTCCGCCGCACCCGTCAGCGCCGACCGGCTGGAGCTGATGCAGACCTTCCTCCGCATCGTCGACGCGGGGAGCCTGTCCTCCGCCGCCGCGCAGCTGGGCACCACGCAGCCGACGGTGAGCCGCCGGCTCCAGGCGCTGGAGCGCTCGCTGGGGCTGCGGCTGCTGCAGCGCTCCACCCATGCGATGAAGCTCACGGAAGACGGCGCGCGCTGCTACGAGCGGGCGAAGGAGTTGCTGGCCAGCTGGGAGCTGTTCGAGGCCGACCTGCGCGGCGCGAGCGATGAACCGGAGGGCACGCTGCGCGTCGTGGTGCCGCACGCGTTCGGGCAGCAGCTGCTGGTGGAGCCGCTGACGGAGTACCTGCGCCGCCACCCGAGGGTCTCCGTCGAATGGCTGCTGCACGACCGGGCGGTGGACTTCATCGCGGATGGGATTGATTGCGCGATCCACGTCGGCGAGGTGCAGGACCCCAGCGTGGTGGCGATCCGCGTGGCCGAGGTGCCGCGCATCGTCGTGGCCGCGCCCTCCGTGCTGGCGGGCGTGCCGGTGCCAACGCATCCCGACGAGCTGGCGAGGCTGCCCTGGCTGTCATTGCGCACGTTCTATCGCAACGAGCTCTCACTGACCCACGTGGCCACCGGCGAGGTCCAGCCCATCGTCTTCCAGCCGCGCGTGAGCACGGACAGCCTCTACGCCCTTCGCAGCGCCGCGGTGAAGGGCCTGGGTGTCTGCGTGGGCTCGGCCTGGGTGCTCCAGGAGGACCTCCAGCGGGGCCGGCTCCTGCACCTGGTGCCGCAGTGGCAGGCCGCGCCCCTGCCCATGTACCTGCTCTATCCGTATGCACGGTTTCATCCGGCGAGGCTGCGCAGGTTCGTGGAGCTGATGCGGGCCTGGATGGTTGCTGGAGTGAGGGCGGCGGGAATCGAAGCCTCGCAGGTGGACTTGAGCCCTACTCGGGAAGCCGACCAATGACCGCAGCTGCGTAACATGTTTCACGCGACAACTACGTTGAAACTCACCGGGGAGAACATCCCCTCAAACTTCTTCAAACTTCGTTCCCGTGGCGCCCATGCGCTCAAGTGCGTCGCGGATCTCCTCGCGGACGATCAGGACGATGGGCCATCCCCAAGCGCGGAACACCTTCGCGTCACCTACCCGCGAAGCGTCAATCCGCATTCCCCAAACGTCCCGGTACTTTCCAACCTTCTCAGGGCGCCGTCCTCCGGCGTCCACTTCAGCAATTCCTCGGTGGCCTTCTCGTCAATGCACTGAATGAGTTGGGTCGCCACGAGAATGAAGAACGGCTCAGGGTGGCCCTCTATCACCACGGGAAGGGTCTGCACTTCCTCGGGGGCTAGCTCCGTGAGCACGGAAGCCACTCGGGCGTGGACCACCGGGGCCGCGAACGCCGCGAGTGAGAAGTCGAGCGCCCTGCCGGGTACATCCATGGGAAGCTTCAAGCGTCCCAGGTCTGGAAGTTGCTGGCCCCGATAGAACATCCAGGGGTCGTCCACCTCCCGGCCTTGAGCGTCGGTGGGAGTGCCGAGCACCCACCGGCCTGGAATGGTCATGTCGTCGCTCAGATCGAAGTAGCGCCTTCTCATGTGAGCCATTGTCGTGATCCTAGGTGCCGGTGACCAGCTTATTGAGAGTGGTGCCCGGAGTGGCAATCTGCTCCCCCAACCGGCCGAGTTCGGCTGTCAGCGCTTCGCGGCATTGCTGCATGGTGCGACACCCCTCCGTTGCGTCAGACAGGCGCCGGAGAATGCGTTGATGGTACGCCTGCGGGTGAGGTCCCTTGTGGCCCTTGACGTGGACGATGTTCGCCGGGTCGTCCAGCGACATGCCCGCCTTATCGAAGATCCTCTGGAACTTGGGTGACCACGGGCCTTCATTGTTCGTGGCCTTCCACCACTTGTTCGTGGCGATGTGGTGGTCGTGGCCCTCCGCGTCCACCGGGGCGGCAGCCGTCCCCCCCACGGCCCGTGCCGTCATGGCCACCGCATCGGGGGCGAGTGCCACCGTGACGGCCTCG
>NZ_JBKGHJ010000045.1:0-28678 GCF_046520365.1 Corallococcus sp. 4LFB | reverse complement strand
GCCGCACGCCCCGTGCCAGCGCGAACTCCCGCTGCGTCTGCCCGCTGGCCTCGAAGGCTTCCGCGATGCGTGCCCACTCCGGCTTCTCCACTGGCTTCGACATGCGCGCCAGCGTCCGCCGCGTACCGCTACCCCGGCAATCCCTCACGGCACGTCGTTGGCCGGACGGTTACAGCTGCTGCCGCACGAGTGGAAGCGTCTGCGCGCAGCCGACGCGTCCTGAAGCATCCGGCTCCATCCATCGCGCCGCGCGTCACCGCATGCCTCCCGTCTGCTTGCAAGCGATCCGGCACGTCGTTGGCCGGACGGTTACCGCGCCCTACGTCATTCACCGGGTGAGCTGATGGCCTCGCCCACGGACACCTTCCGTCAATCGATCACCTATGCCGTGCTGACGGGACGGGACGCCTATGGAAAGCCGACGCTCGGGCCCCAGCTGATGGCGTGGACGCGCGTGCAGCCCTCGCGGCGCCTCATCCGTGACGCCAACGGCAACGAGCATCTCGCCGCGCACGTCGTCTACACGGACGCGCCAGTTACCTTACAGCACCGCGTGTGGCTGCCGGGAGAGGATGTGGGCGATATCAACCGCGCTCGGCGCCCTGTGGCAGTAGACGAGAGTGTGGACGGTGCGGGTGCGGTGCGTTTCCGGAAGGTATGGTTCTAATGCGGGACTTCGCCTCGGAACTCGCCGAGTTGCTGGAGGGCGCGAGGATTGGACTCATCCGTCCTCCATCACTGGGGGCCAACCTCTTCACGGCACCTATGCCTGATACCGATGGTGGCGTGCCAGATAGTGCGGTGGCGTTGATTGTAACAGGCGGCGCTGCACCTCTAGGTTATATGGGGCGGCGATTGGCCTATCTCACTCCAAGTTGTCAGGTGAGGGTTCGATCCGGGCGTGAGGACTTCGGTGGTGGTCAGCGACTCGCCAATTCTGTTCTTGAAGTCCTCAATTACCGTGCCCTCGGCCGTAATACCGTCGTTCGCGCGGAGGAAAGCGCTCCGATGTATCTGGGGAGCGATGCAGCGGAGCGGCATCGCTGGGTGGTCACTGCTTATTTCTGTCTGACAAGCAGTTAATTGTAGCTCCGGCTGGTTTTTGAAAGCACTTCAAGAAATTCGTTTCTCAATTCAGATGCGCTTGGGTGCCGCCTGGATGCTGGACCAAGCGCTCTCCTTAGGACTCGATCTAGCGGAGTGAGGAGTGGGTCTACGGCGGCCAAAGGCATTGGGTCGGCCGAATCGGGGCGGTGTCCGGCAATTATTTCATATGTTATTACTGCGCATGAGTAGATGTCGTGAAGGGGAGATCTGTTCTTGGGGTTTGCGAGCACTTCGGATGGCATGTAGCCAATGGAGCCGACGGCCTTGGTGGTTAGCGACTGCTTATCAAGTTGGTCGATGACGTAGGAGGCGCCGAAATCCACTATTATTGGCTGTCGATCCGATGCCCGGACAATTATATTGCTTGGTTTTAGGTCGCGATGAAGCACATCGTTGTCATGGGCATGCTTGACTGCATCTAGGACATCAGTCATGAGCGCCACGCGTTGCATGAAAGGCTCGGCGCTTGCTGCCTCTCTCAAGTCCTTTCCTTTGATGATCGGCATTACGAGATAAGGTCGCCCTTGTCGATCAATCCCGGCATCGAAGTAGGGGACGATGCCGCGATGCTGAAGGCTCTTAATGGCCTGGATTTCTCTCTGAAAGCGAGCCTGAGCTTTGGATGAATCTTCATTGAGTGGACTTGGATTGTGTATTTTTATGGCAAAATCAAAACTGGCAACGCTGGTTGATCTGGTGGCCATGTATACTGATCCAAAGCCTCCTTCGCCTAGTAGTTTTCCGAGCACATAGTTGTCGGACTTTGTTTCTTGGCTTGAATCTCCAATTTCGGAGTCTGGCTGTGCCTTGACGATGTTGGGTGGCTGGATGGCGAATGGTATTTTGTTTTTGGATATTATTTTGTTGAGAAAGTCTTGGGGCGGAACGACGAGTTCCATCTTCTGGGCCTCCTCTATGGCGGACCAGAAGTTTGAAATGAAAACGACGGCGTTGGTGGCCCTTCTGCTCATTGCTCTTTCAAGATCCGAGACCGCCCAGCTCATGTCTGAGCTTGAATTGTGATCTCCGAAGTTGAACTTGAACATCTCAATGATGAGCTTGGGGTCAGGATGTGTGTCCGCCAGGTCCACTGCCAGTGAGTGGAACTCGTTGACTAATTCGGGCGGCGCGGGCGGTATTGACTTGTTTGAATCGTACTTCCAGCTAGCGGGGAAGTTTAGTGGCATTGATGGATCCTTGGTGGTGATTTTGATCTTGCTGCTTTGGGCCTACGTGAAGGGATTCAACCTGGCTAAGCGGAGGAAGAGAAAAGGGGCCACTGGAAAACGCTAATGCCGGAAATTGCCCCCATTGAAGTAGGGGATGCCTGTCCGAGTCAAAGCCGATGCGGTGAAGTTGGAGCGCCTGCGCCGCTCTCCCAGTGAAGTGCTGCGCGCGCTCGATGCGCCCTGCCGGGATATTGCCCGCCTCGCCCTGGACTACTCCCTCTTCCTCGTGCCGGTGGAGGCGGGCCACCTGCGCGACAGCGCCTTCCTAAGCGGCCCCCTTCACAACCAGAGCCAGCGCCTCTCCACGACGTGGACGGCGGGCTACGCGCATCCGTCCGCAGGCCCCATTCACGAGGGCTGGCACTGGGGGGCTCAGCTCTTCAACCCGCCGCCGCACTTCCTCCGCAAGTCCTTCCGTCGCGCTCGGGGCAGCGCCCGCCGCCGCGTGGCCGCCGTCCTGAAGGACTTCCTCGCGCATCGCTGTCAAGGACCACGTCATGGTGTACGTGGGCGCGGGCGTCGTGGTGGGCGCGTCCGGAGGCGGCAGCAAGACGCTCACGATGGAGGACGCGGCGCGCGAGGACGCGCCGGAGGCATTGCCGCTGGACGTGGTGCTGACGGGTGGGCGGGTGGTGCGCGTGCCGGCGCGGTTTGATGCCCAGGCGCTGCGGTGGCGGGTGGTGGCGCTGGAAGGGACGGAGCCCTGATTCCGTCTTCAACGTCCATCTTCGTGGCGACGCGGGCGTGTGACATGCGCCGGGCCTTCGACGGGCTGGCGGCGGCAGCCCGGGACGAGTTAGGGCACGACCCGCGGGGTGGCGCGCCCTCGACGTCGGCGCCCACGAACTCCTCCTGCAACTGCGCGCCGCCCGGGGCCAGGGCCGCTACGACAAGCGCCTCCTGCGCTTCACCTCGCCGGACTTGCTCATCATCGATGACCTCGGCCTGCGCGGCCTCACCCAGGACGAGGTGGGCTGATTTGTCTGCAAGTTGACACTCTTGGCAATGGGGCGGCTTGGTCGAGCAGGGGCAGTGTTACCCTGGCAACAACTCATATATCTGGAGGCAAAATGCGATTGATTGCTGCGATGTTTTTGACGGCGGGATTGTTTTGTGGCTGTGGCGGTGCCGATACCGAGGGCGCGAGCGCCAACTCCCCGGGCCTTGAAGATTCCATGACGTCAGCCGATGGCGTCCGCGAGGCTGCCCTTTGCACAGACTCTCAGGCCCAAATCACGTACTACTACTCAGAGAATGGCGTGGAGTGCGGAGCGATGTACATCTACTGCGACGGGCATAAAGTGTTTGACGGTTGTATAACCAGTCGTCCTTCACGCTCCCAGAAGTGGTGTGCCTGTCAGTAAAGCCGTCACGTGACGGTAGGACGCCAACCGCTGCTCGCAAGATGCATCGGCACAATGCGCGAGGGTAGCCGCGATTGCTCCCTCACGCATTGCCTTCACGACTCCATGTCGAACCCTGGCGGGCTGCTCCGAGCGGACCCGGCACGTCAATGAGAGGTTTTCGAGAGGTTTCTGACGACTGGGCAGGCGCCCCGCGGCGGCTGCGGCCGTGGGCCCCAGGCCTCCCCCGGGGCGAACTGCTGCCCGGCGAGCGCACGGCGTGTCAGGCGGGCATGCGTCGGGCCATGCGAGTCAGGTTGTAGGCGGCGACTGGGGCTCGCGCTCCCTGCTGTGCCTACGGTGCGCGTGAGCGCCCGTCAGTCCAGGTCCTCCAACTCCAGTTCCGTCTGCTCGCGGTAGAGAGGCACCACCTCCACGGCAAGCAGGTCCTCCAGCAGCTTCCGGGCTCCGGCCTTATCGCCCGCCTTCACGAGGTCTCCAGCCAACATCCTCGTGCGCGCCAAGCGCATCGAGCCCTCGCGGATCCGTGCGCGGGCCTCTCGCAGAAGCGTGGTCGCGGCAGCTACTTCCTGGACGGCAGCCTGCGCATCCAGCTCGGGGATGGCCACCTCGCGCGCAGTCCGCAGTAGCAGCTCGCGCACGTCGGGGGTGAGCGTCAGTGCTTCGCCGGCCTCGACGCGCGCGGCGAGCGCACGCACCTCGTCCCAGTTGATGTCCTGGCTCATGCCACTACCGTCCCTTCCGTTGCCGGAAGCATCGGTCGTGCGGCCACTCCCCCTGCTGGCCCTCACAGAGGCGGAAGCAGTCGTAGCAGGGGCCTATCCAGTCTTGATTCTGGCACTTCTCGTACTCGTTCATGCAGTAACGCTTCCACTCCGGCAGGTCCTCGCGGGCCAACTCCTTGGCGACCCTGGCGGCGAAGAGGAGCTCCTCTGCCTCGAAGCCCGTGGCGCCACACCGCGCGGGGTTTCCCGGGTGCGTCTTCACGCAGCAGCTGATGGATGAGTCGTTGGGATCGCACGGCGCCTGGGCCAGGTACACCGCCGTGGCGCTGGGCTGGGCGTCGCTGGCCTGGGCATGGGCGCCGCCACCACAGCCCGCGCCCGCCAGCGCGAACTCAGCCACCCGCACGCCCAGAACCCTGACTCTCCGGTTGTTCATGTCTGGGTGGATTGTCTTTGATTGATTGTATTCCAAACCCTCCTGGGTGAGGCCGCCGCGCCTCGTCAAACACCCAGGCCCCGGCGTGGAGCCACCACACTTCATGTGGGTCCTGTGGCCGGTCCGTGGCCTTCGGGGTCACCCCCTATTTCCTTGGGGTTGGGAAACTGTATAGTGGTTAATAATTACGCTGATGGTGGAACGTACCAGGGCAAAGGTCTGGGGCTGTCCGGCCCCTGCTCCATGAGCGTGATCCTTCCGGTGGCAGCACGCCCCCTCGGGTGCTGACGGCGGGAGTTCCCCTGAATGCTGTGTGGAGTCAAATCCATGTCCAAGCCGTGGCCCCGGTGGCCTCTGCTCCTCGCCAGTCTTTTCTCGGCGAGTTCATCCCTCGCGGCTGAGAAACTCACCCCTGTCGCCCCACCCACGCTGGCGCAACTCCAGCTCCGGGAGCCGGCCCGTGTGGCGGAATCCCTGGCGAACCTCAAGGCGCAAAGCCTCAAGCTCGGGCTGGGTTCGCGGGACGACTTCCAGCTGTCCAGCTCCAGCACGGATGCGTTTGGCCAGACGCACGCGCGCTTCGCACAGACATACCAGGGCGTCCCCGTGTGGGGCGCCATGGCCATCACCCATCAGGGGCTGTCCGCGGGGGACATGCGCATCACCACCGACGGCCTGCGCAAGAACATCCGCCTGGACGTGACGCCCACGCTGGACGCGAAGTCCGCGGTGACGAAGGCCACCCAGGAGCTGGCGCCCAAGGGCGAGTTCGCCGTCACGCCGAAGGGCGAGCTCATCGTCTATCCCCAGACGCGGCTCGTGAACCGCTACCCCGGCAAGCCGGTCTCGCAGCAGAACGCGGCGGACTTCGACACGCAGGTCGTCGGCTACCGGCTCGCGTACCACGTGCACACCGAGCTGGAGAACCCGAAGGACGGCGTCAAGCACACGGACTTCATCGTCGACGCGCAGTCGGGCGAGGTGCTGAAGAAGTGGAACTCGCTCCAGACGGCCGCCGCCAAGGGCCTCGGCCACTCGCAGTACAGCGGTGACGTCCCGCTGGACGTCTTCCAGAACGCCGAGGGCCTCTTCGAGCTGCGCGACGTCACGCGCGCCGGCGGCGAGGGCATCCGGACCTACGACGTCAACCACGCCGCCGTGCAGAACGGCGTCGTTCCCACGCTGACCCTCTACACGGACGCCGACAACGCCTGGGGCGACGGGCAGAACTACATCGTCGGTGCCAACAACACCCTGAGCGACAACGGCCAGACGGCCGCCGTCGACGCGCACTTCGGCCTGCTGGCGACGTGGGACTTCTACAAGAAGATCTTCGGCCGCGACGGCGTGGACGGCTTCGGCTCGCCCACCTACAACCGGGTGCACGCCAGCAACAACTACAACAACGCCTTCTGGAGCGACGGCTGCTTCTGCATGAGCTACGGCGACGGCTCGTTCCCGGCCCCCGGCGGCTTCAGGTCCATGGGCGTGCTCGACGTGACGGGCCACGAGATGACCCACGGCGTCACCTCGCACACGGCCGGCCTCATCTACGACGGCGAGTCCGGCGGCCTCAACGAGGCCAACTCGGACATCTTCGGCACCCTGACGGAGTTCTGGGTGGCCAACGGCCGCGGCAGCGCCATTGGTGACATTGGCGGCAACTGGCTCATGGCCGAGCAGCTCAGCGACTTCCCGCTGCGTGTCATGTTCCGCCCGTCGCTGGACGGCGCGAGCGCGGACGCCTGGTACCCCGGCATCGCCAACGTCGACGTGCACTACAGCAGCGGCCCGATGAACCGCGCCTTCTACTTCCTGTCCCAGGGCGTGCAGCCGCTGGCGGTCAGCACCGACTACTCCAGCACCTACCTGCCCGCGGGCATGCGGGGCATCGGCAACGACAAGGCGGCGGCCATCTGGTACCGCGCGCTCACCGTCTACCTGTTCCCGTCGTCCAACTACCTGTCGGCCCGCACCAGCAGCCTCCAGGCCGCGGCGGACCTCTTCGGCTCCCAGTCCAACGAGTACCGCGCGGTGCAGAACGCCTTCGCGGCCATCAACGTGGGCTACACCGCCGGCACGTACGACGACCGCATTGCCCCCACCGTCGCCGCGAGCGTCTCTGGCAGCGCGCCCGACCTCCAGCTGCAGGCGCAGGCCGACGACAACGTCGGCGTGGCCCGCGTGGAGCTCTACGTCGACGGCGCCCTGGCGGGGAACGTCTCCGCCCAGCCGTACCAGCTCCCGCTGGATGCCAGCTCGCTGTCCAACGGCGCACACACGCTGGTGGCGGTGGCGTACGACGCGGCCGGCAATTACGCCGCGTCCGCTCCGGCGAGCTTCAGCGTCTCCAACAGCTTCGAACAGCTGCTGATCAACCCGGGCTTCGAACAGGACACCCTGGGCTGGACGGATGAGCCGTCGAACATCAACTTCCCGGTCGCCTCCGGTCCGCGCACGGGCCAGGGCTTCGCATGGCTCAACGGCTATGGCACGACGCACGTCGACCGGCTGTGGCAGGACGTCACCCTCCCCGCCGGCGTCACCCATGCGGCGCTGACCTTCTTCCTGAACATCACCACCTCCGAGACGACGACCACCGCCGTGCGCGACACGCTGACGCTGCAGGTGCGCGACACCTCGGGCACGGTGCTGGGGACGATGTCGACGTGGTCCAACCTGGACGCGACGCTGGGCTATGCGCAGCAGAGCGTGGACCTGACGGCCTACGCGGGCCAGACGGTGCGAATCTTCCTGGAAGGCAGTGAGAACGCCTCGCTCGCCACCAACTTCCAGGCGGATGACTTCTCGCTGCGCGTCGTCCGCGCGGCGGACGCCGAGGCGCCCCGGGTGACGGCCAACGTGGTCATCTCCGGCGCGCGCGTGGGCTACTTCGCGGACGTGTCCGACAACGGCTTCGTCAACGCGGTGGAGTTCTTCGTCGACGGCGTGTCCCTGGGCAACTCGGTCAAGTCGTTCAGCCGCGTCGTCAACCTCTCCACGCTGACGGCCGGCGCGCACACGCTCGTCGCCCGGGCCACGGACGTGGGCGGCAACGTGGGTGACTCTCCCGCGGTGACGTTCTACGTGGACACCACCGCCGCCCAGCGCGTGCTCAACCCCAGCTTCGAGACCTCCACGAGCTGGACGAGCGCGACGACGGTGTCGGGCTCGACGGGCATGTTCACCAGCGCGTCCTTCGCGCACACGGGCAGCCGCTTCTACATCTTCTGGACCGTGGGCCCGGTGCGGCACTCCGTCCGTCAGTCCGTGGCCATCCCGGCGGACGCGACCTCGGCCATCTTCAGCTTCTGGCTGCGCATCTACAACGGTGGGTTCACCGACGCCGTGGCCCACCACACCTTCAGCGCGAAGGTGCGGGACACCGCCGGCACCGAGCTGGCGACGCTGAAGACGCTCTCCAACCTGGATGACACCAACGCGGAGTACCTCCAGCACCGCTTCGACCTGACCGCATACAAGGGCCAGACGGTGCAGTTGTTCTTCGACGTGGACCAGACGGCGGACCTGCAGCTGCCGGACGGAGACGTCCAGTTCTTCCTCGACGACGTCAACCTGGTCACCTCGACGCAGGCGGATGTCCAGGCCCCCACGCTCTCCGCGGCGGTGGACGGCAGCTACGGGACGGTGCAGCTCAAGGCCACCGTGAGCGACAACGTCTGGACGTCCACCCTCGCGTTCCTGGTGGACGACGCCCCGGTGAGCTCGTTCACGGACGTCCAGGGCGTCTACGCGACGGCGTTCGACACGAAGAGCCTGTCCAACGGCCCGCACCAGTTCAAGGCGACGGCCACGGACAAGGCGGGCAACACGACGGAGCGCGTGGTGACCTTCGACGTGCGCAACTCCACCGCCCAGGACCAGGGTGCGCCGCACGTCACCGCCAGCGTGGAGGGCCTGTTCGAGACCTACACGATGCGGGCCGAGGCCACCGACGACACGGGCGTTGCGTACGTGGAGTTCTACGTGGACGGCGCGCTGAAGGGCCGGGCCTCGTCCGAGCCGTACACGCTGCCGCTGTTCCCGATTCCGCTGGCGCCGGGGGAGCACGTCCTCGAGGCGGTGGCATACGACGCCTACGGCAACTCCTCCAAGGCGACCACCCCCTTCACGCTCCTGCCCGTCACGGTGGAGTTCGCGGTGGCGCAGAACGTGGTGCCGGTGGGTGGCTCCGTGGCCCTGCAGGCGAACGTGGCGAACGTGGTGAACACGGCGGTGAGCTGGTCCGTGGCGGAGGGCCGCGTGTGCGGCACCGTCGGCGCGGACGGCGTCTACGCCGCGCCGTTGGCCCGTGGCCTGTGCCACGTGTCCGCGGCGAGCGTCGTGGTACCGACGGCGAAGGCCGTGGCGGCCATCCAGGTCTACACGGGCGACATCAACGGCGACAACGTCGTGGACGGAGAGGACATGGGCCTGCTCGCGCAGGACTACGGCACCAACGGCTCCGAGGAGACGAACCTCGACGGCGCCGGCTCCGTGAACGACAGCGACATCACCCTCTTCGTCAGCCAGTTCGGACGGTAATCCCCCATGAAAACGTGGATGAAGCTCATTGTTCCGCTCCTGATTGGGGCGCTGGCGGCCTGCACCGACCCCGACTCGGGGCCGGTGACGGTGACTCCGAAGACCGTGACGGTGAAGGCCGGTGAGAAGACGACCCTCAGCGCCTCGGTGAAGGACGCGAAGGACCCGCGCGTGCTCTGGTCGGTGGAGGGAGGCGACTCCCACGGCACCATCAGCAGCTCGGGCGTCTACACCGCGCCGGCCGAGGCCGGCACGTACACCGTGGTGGCCACCAACGCGGTGGACACCTCGAAGAAGGACTCGGCCACCGTCAAGGTGGAGGCGGTCCAGACGCCGACGGTCATCGTGAAGGTGACGCCGGAGGTGGCGACCATCGGGCAGGGGACCGCCACGACCCTCACGGCGGAGGTCTCCGGTTCCTCCATCACCGCCGTGCAGTGGTCGGTGGAGGGGGGCGACGAGAACGGCATCGTCAGCAGCACGGGCGTGTACCGCGCGCCGGACAGGGCCGGCACGTTCACCGTGACGGCCACCAGCGTGGCGGATGCGACGAAGAAGGCCTCCGCGTCCATCACGGTGGAGCCCGTCGTCGTCGGGGAGGTGAAGGTGGCGGTGAGCCCCACGTCGGGCAGCACCACCTGGGGTGGCACCGTCCAGCTGACGGCCGAGGTCACCGGCACCAACAACCTCGCGGTGCTGTGGTCCGTGGAGGGTGGCGACGCGAACGGCTACGTCAGCAGCACGGGCGTGTACCGCGCGCCGGACAAGACGGGCACGTTCACCGTGACGGCCACCAGCGTGGCGGACCCGGCGAAGAAGGCCTCCGCCTCCATCGCGGTGGAGCCTGTCGTCGTCGAGGCGTGGCGGTGACGGTCTCTCCGAAGACGGGCACGGTGGCGCAGGATGCCTCCTTCTCCCTGTCCGCGCAGGTCACCGGCACCAACAACCTCGCGGTGCAGTGGGCCGTGGAGGGTGGTGACGAAAACGGCACCGTCAGCAGCACGGGCGTGTACCGGGCGCCGCGCCGCGTGGGCACGTTCACCGTGACGGCCACCAGCGTGGCGGACCCGTCGAAGTCCGACTCGGCCACCCTCACCGTGGAACCCGTCGTCGTCCCGACGGTGGTGGTGAGTGTCACTCCGAAGACGGCCACCGTGGATCAGGGCGCCGCCGTCAATCTCTCGGCCGAGGTCACGGGCACCTCCGTCGTCGCGGTGACCTGGGCCGTCGAGGGCGGTTCGGCCAACGGCACCGTCACCAGCGCCGGCGTGTACACCGCGCCGAACAAGCCGGGCACGTACACCGTGACGGCCACCAGCGTGGCGGATGCGTCGAGCAAGGACACCGCCGTCATCACCGTGCCCGTCGCCGGCACGGTGAAGTACGTGGACCCCACGGGTACGGGCTGGCGCCTGGTTCGCAACGCCAGCCTGTCCTCGGGGAACACGCTGGTGCTGGACCTGGTGGGCCCCGCGGGCCAGTCCGGCCGCGGCGCGGACCTGACGCTGGCGCTGGATGGGACCACCGCGTCCTGGTCCACCGTGGACGGCTCCGAGTACGTGGCCAACGGTGGCTACGACCTGGGCGCCGCGCCCCGGTTGCTCAAGTCGGCTGTGAAGGGCAGCACGCTCAGCGTGGGCGTGTACCAGAAGGGGGCTCCGGCGCACGTGTACAACGGCGCGCTGCTGTCCGTGGCGCTGACCGTGAATGCCACCGCCCAGACGCCGGCCGGCTCCGTGGTGCCGCTGAACGTCCTCAAGGCGCACGCGCTGCCGGCTTCCGGCTCGCTGCAGGTCATCAACGTGGCGGTGGGCACCATCACCACCGCGCAGTAGTCCGAAGCCTGACGCAGTGAGAGCGGCGGCCTTCCCCAGGGGAGGCCGCCGTTTTCATGGATGCGCCCAGCGGATTCGCGTGCTCCCCAGCGGGAGGCACGACCCGGAGCCGCTAGTAGGAGCCCCAGCGCGAAGGAAGGGGGCCGCTCCATTGCGTCTGGGTTCCCGGGGTCGTCAGCGGCGAGGTGCCATTGATGCGCACGATGCTGGAGCTCGCGTTGAGGTCGGACCAGTTCACGGCGATGTTGCGGCAGTAGCGGTCGCGCGCGAGCCCCGTGCCGAGGTCGTGCACGCAGGGCGTGGCATCCCAGACGCGGTCCGCTTGCAAGCGCTGGACGGCGGCGACGAGGTTGGCGGGCATCTCCCCGGAGGCTCGGACGAAGGGGACGCCGTCGACAGGCGCGCCCTTCGACGACAGCAGCTCGAACACCTTGCCGGAGTAGCTCAGCGAGCCAGTCATGCTGAAGTCCCAGGCACTGGCGCTGAAGGGCGAGGTCTGTCCACAGGAGGCCGGGTTGCCGGGAGCGTCGGTGCAGGAGCCGCCCAGGTGAAGCACCAGCACGGCGCCCGCCTCCACCGTGTAGCCCTGGGGGAAGGTGAAGGCGAAATCGGAGTTGGTGAGCTCCTGGAGGGAGATGCCAGTCAGCGTCCCGCCGGTGACGGCCACCAGCTCGATGAGGTCCTGCGGGGCGTCGGGGTTGATCTCGGTGATGCGGAGCGAGGCTTCCGGAGGGGGCCCACCGCCATCCAGGGGGCCTGCATCCGAGGCGCCGGCATCCGGAATGCCCGCGTCGGGAGTGCCGGTGTCCACGCCCGAGTCCTCCGCGCCTGCGTCCCGTGTCCCCGCGTCTGACGAGGAGGCCTGAACGCAGCGCTCTTCGACGCAGACGATGTCGGGGCCTCGGGACGCACAGTCACCTGTGTCCGTGCACTCAGGGGAGGAACAGGCGGAGACGAGCGGGAGCAGGGCGAGGGCTGCGAATCGCGGGCGCATCATGGTCAGGACCTGGGGGAGCGGTGGGGGGCGGGTAAGCGCCGAGGACGGACCCTAGGATAAGAGGGGACACGATTGAGGGGGAGCGTGGGTGCCAGGGAGGCCGCATGGCCCGTGGGCTCCGGTTTCCGGTTTCCGGTCCGCCGTCCGCGGGCCTGTTCCAGACCCGCGGGCCTCGGCGTGGCTGGAACCTCAGCGTCCGCGCTCAGGGGACTTCAGGAAGGCGCCTGGGGTGAGCCCGACGAGCTCCCGGAAGTCCGCGATGAGATGCGCCTGGTCGTAATAGCCCGCGTCCACGGCGATGCGCCTCCAGTCCTTCGAGGTCGCCGCCATCCGCACGGCGCGCTGCAGGCGAACGGTCCGCGCATAGTCCTTCGGCCCGATGCCGATGTGCTCCGTGAAGACGCGGCGAAGGTGCCGCGCCGTGACGCCCAGCTGCTCCGCCACGCCCTCCACCCGGACCGCGTCTCCTTCAAGCAGGCGGACCGCGCGGCGGGCGAGCCGTGCCGACGCCGGTTCGAAGGTCTGGCGGGTCCTCAGGGCAATCGCGTGGGAGAGCCGGTCGAACACCTCCGGCAGGCTCCGCGCCGCGAGGAGCTCGTGGCGGAGGTCGCCGCCCGGACGGCCCCAGAGGTCTTCCAGCGGGATGATCTGATCCGTCAGCGCGTTCGCTGCCACGCCCAGGAGCGGCGCCGACCAGCCTGGCTTGAACTGGAGGATGACCGCCCGCACGACGCCGGGGGCGTCCTTGAACAGCGCCCGCGTCCGCGGGCCCGCGACGCACACATCCCCCTTGCGGCCCTCCTCGAGCACTCGAAAGACAAGCGTCGTTCTCCCGTCGGGCAGCCGTTCATGACGTGTGTTTCCAGCGACTGGCACGAGCGCGCGAACGTCTTCGACGAAGCGGGCAAGCGAGAACGTCGAGGCGGCGGAGTCCATCGTGAGCGGCACGCTCGGACTCTCGCGCGGCCACTGCATCCGTTCAAGCCGGCGCGGACGGAGCGATGGAAATGTCCGGTCCTTCCAATCGCAGAACAGCGGCGGGAGGTACGAAGGCGAGCATGAACAAGCCGACCTCCGCGGCCACCCCTCCCACGCAAGTCCTCTCAATCAGTCCCATCGTGCTGCCAGCCCCCGGCCGCGCCGTCGAGCTCCAGGTGCGGGTCTCCGCGCCCGTGAACGGAAGCGAGCTGCCCATCGTCCTGCTCTCGCACGGTCACGGCCGCTCCAACCACCTCTCGTCATTGAACGGCTACGCCCCGCTCGCCAACTTCCTGGCGGCACACGGCTTCGTCGTCATCCAGCCCACGCATCTGGACTCCAGGACGCTCAGCCTCGGCCCGGACGTCCCGGATGCGCCGCTGTTCTGGCGTTCGCGGGCCCAGGACATGACGCGCATCCTCGACCAGCTCGACGTGATTGAGCGTGCCGTCATCGGGCTCGCCGGGCGCTTGGACCGGAGCAGGGTGGCCGTCATGGGGCACTCGCTGGGCGGGCACACCGCGAGCCTGCTGCTGGGCGCGCGGCACAAGGCTTCGCACGACGCAGCGGAAGTGAACCTCTCCGAGCCCCGGATCAAGGCGGGCGTGCTGCTCGCCGCGCCCGGCAGGGGCGATGCCCTCAGCGCGTTCGCGGCCGAGCACTACCCCTTCTTCTCGACCATCGACTTCTCCACGATGACGACGCCCGCGCTCGTGGTCGCTGGCGACAAGGACGACTCTCCCCACCTGACGGTCGCAGGCGCCAGCTGGCACGCCGATCCCTACTTCCTCTCCCCAGGCCCCAAGTCCCTGGTCACCCTGTTCGACGCGGGGCACGGCCTGGGCGGCGTCTCCGGCTATGACGTCGCCGAGACCACGGATGAGAGCCCCGAGCGGGTGGCCGCCGTCCAGCGCCTCACCTGGGCCTACCTCCGCACCGCGCTCCATCCCGGAGACCCCGCCTGGCAGGAAGCCCAGGACGCGCTGACGCGCGCGGCCCAGCCGCTCGGACGGGTCGAATCCAAACAGTAGCCCCCGGGGCTCCTCACTGCGCTGGAATGGCGAAGGCGCGCAGCTGTCCGTTGCGTCAGAAGCAGTAGGTCACGCCGTAGTCCTGGTGGTAGGCCGTGGTCCTTCCCCAGACATACGCTGAGCTGCTTCCGCAGCTGCACTCCCACCCGCCGACCTCGTTGATCATCTCGGGCTCTGAGTAATAGGAGCGCGTGAATGACTTGCCGCCACAAGCGGGGAGCGCATCCTCACGAGTCGCCAGCGTCCGCTGCTCGTCCGGCGGCACTTCAGTTCCGCCACACCCAGCCAGCAGTCCGACCGCCATCAGCCCGGCAATGATTGCCGCCTTCATGTGCACTCCGGATTTGAGGGTTTGAACTGCTTCGCCAGGATAGCGCTGCCAATCCGGGTGGGCCACGGCCCCCTTTCTCCGGTTAACACTCCACTCATGGCGCAGGAATGGCGAAGGCGCGCAGTTGTCCCGAATAGGGATGCACGAGGATGAGGCTCCGCCCCACCGTGGGCGCGGCATACGTGGGCCCCGCGATGTCGAAGCGCTTGAGCAGCGCTCCCGTCTGGGCATTCAACAGCTCCAACCAGCTCTTGCTGCCATCGCCCGCGTTGGAGACCACCACCGGCATCTCGCCCAGGGCAGGTATGTCTGCAAAGACATACCCCGGCGTGATGTGCGTCCAATGCACCGCGCCGTCCCGGGAGCGAGCGCGACGACCGAGCCCGGGTCCCTTGATGGACGCCTACGCCCGCCGCTTCACCCTCGAGGAGACCTTCCAAGACGTGAAGGACCTCGAGTCTGGCATGGGCCTCAAGCAGGTGCGCGTGAAGACACCGGACCGCAGAGGCCGACTGCTGCTCATTCATGGCCATGCCACGCATGAGCGATGAACGTCTGCTCCCGCTGGTGGAGCGGTTGGGTCAGTTGGTACGCGAGCACGCCGTGTTCCGCGAGGCCTTCGGGCTTATCTGATTCAGATGAGGGGATGCCTCAGCCCAGCGACGGCAGACGACCGGGACTGTGTCGTGCAGTGCGCCCCGGTCCATGTCCCCCAGGATTGCCGTTACCCAGTGAAGCGCGACCTTGCGATGGCGCGCCTCGATGTCGGGGGACAGCCGCTCGCGGACGTCAGGGCACGTAGGCGATGCAATCAATCTCCACGCGCAGGCCGGCGTCGGGGAGCGCGGACACCTGCACGGTGGTGCGCGCGGGCCGGTGCCCGGCGAAGACGCGCTCGTAGACGGCGTTCATCCGGGCGAACTCCTGCATGTCCACCAGGAAGACGCCGCAGCGCAGGACGTGCTGAAGGCTGGAGCCGCCAGCCACGAGGATGCGCTCCAGGTTGCGCAGCACCTGCTCCGTCTGCGCTTCGAGTCCCTCGGGCTGCACGCCGGTGGAGGGGTCCCGGGCCGCCTGTCCGGAGATGAAGAGCAGCCGGTCCAACTGCATGCCGGGAGAGTACGGGCCCGCGGGCTTGGGCAGTCCAGGCGCGACGATGGGCTGGTGCTTCGCTGACGTCATGGGCTTCTCCTTTGATGGGCTCAAGTCTACACGGCGCTCGCGCAACACCCCGAGCGCACGCTGGAGCGGCGCCAGGTCCGCTTCTTCAGCTGGCTCCAGAGGCCCCGCTTCGTGCACGAAATGAAGAAGCCCAGCAACCCGTCGGGGCTGCTGGGCTTCCGGGCGCGGCGCTCCCGGCCCGCTGGAGGACTACCGGACGATGTTCAGCGCGGTGTCATCCAGGAAGAAGCTCGTCTGCAGCGACGAGTCCTCCGTGCCGTTGAAGTAGATGCGGACGGTCTGGCCCTTGTACGCGGCCAGGTTGAACGTCCGCTGCACGTAGGCCGTGCCCTTGTCCAGGTTGCTGTACGTGGCCAGCGTGGCCAGCACCGTGCCCGCGCTGTTGCGGACCTGGACGGCCAGCTTGTCGTAGGCCGTGCTGGTCGTCGTCTCCGCCGTGGTGATGCGCGCCCAGAAGGTGAGCGTGGCGCTGCACGCAGAGGCGGGGATGGTGACGTCCTGGTAGGCGAAGTCGGTGTGCGTGGTGCCGTAGCCGTTCATGTAGGCCTTGTACGTGCCCGTGCGAGGCGCGCTGCCGGACGTGGTGCCGTCGATGACGCCCGACGAGGCGGTCCAGCCCGTGTTGCCACTCTCGAAGCCCGGGTTGAGCAGGAGCTGCTCGGAGATGGCGCAGCTGCCCGTGCCGTTGTTCACCGTCACCGACACCGTGGACGACGTGCCCACGTTGTTGGCCGCGTCATACGCCTTCGTGGTCAGCGCGTAGGTGCCGTTGGCCACCGCCGTCGTGTTCCACGCGAAGCTGTACGGGGCGGCCGTCACCGTGCCCAGCAGCGCGGTGCCCGCGAAGAACTCCACGCGCGACACGCCCACGTTGTCGGAGGCGCTGGCGCTCAGGGTGGCGGTGCCGCTCAGCGTGGAGCCGCCCGCGGGCGAGGTGATGGACGTCGTGGGCGGGGTGGTGTCACTGCCGCCGCCGCCGGTGATGAAGAGCGTGTACAGCAGCTTGTTGGGCGAGCCCGTCCCCGGGCTGGTGACCTTGTTCGGCGTGGCGTTGTTCACCAGCGCGTCGCGCACCTGCGCGGGCGTCGCGCTGGGGTTGGCGCTCAGGTAGAGCGCCGCGGCGCCAGCCACGTGCGGCGAGGCCATGGACGTGCCGCTCATCGAGGTGCTCGACGAGTTGCCGGAGTTCGAGGCGGAGGTGATGCTCGAGCCCGGCGCGAAGAGGTCCACGCACGTCCCGTAGTTGGAGAACGACGAGCGGCCGTCGCTGCTGGTGGTGGAGCCCACGGTGATGGCGTTGGGCGCGCGGGCCGGCGAGTAGTTGCAGGCGTTGGCGCTGTCGTTGCCGGCGGCGACCACCGTCGTGACGCCCGCGGCGATCAACCGCTCCGTCGCGTCATCGATGGCCTGGATGCCGACGTCGCCCAGGCTCATGTTGGCGACCGCGGGCTTGACGTGGTTGGCCGCCACCCAGTCGATACCGCCGATGACCTGCGCGTCGTTGCCGTAACCCGTGCAGTCCAGCACCCGCACGCCGTGGAGGGTGACCTTCTTCGCCACGCCCCAGGTCGTGCCGCCCACCGTGCCGGACACGTGCGTGCCGTGGCCGTGGCAGTCCGAGGGGTCGCTGTCGTTGTCGATGAAGTCGTAGCCGTTGCCCAGGCGGCCGGTGAACTCCGTGTGGGTCAGCCGGATGCCGGTGTCGATGACGTACGCATGCACGCCGGTGCCGTCGACGTTGTAGGTGTAGGAGCTGTTGCGCGGCAGGTCCCGCTGGTCGATGCGGTCGATGCCCCAGGTCGCGCCGGTCTGCGTCGCCGACACGTGGATGAGGCCGTTCTCCTGCACGTACGCCACGCGCGGGTCGGACAGGAGGCGCTGGGCCTCCGCCTCGCTCATGTTCGCCAGGAAGCCGTGGATGGAGTGCTCATAGGTCCGCAGCACCTTGCCCCCGCCCAGGGACACCAGCTCCTGGGCGATGTTCGCCGCCCCCTGCTGCCGGACCTCCTGGGTGGAGTCGCGCAGGACGACGATGTACTCGTTGGGGACGGCCCGGGCGCGGCGGATCATCTGCGCCGTGTGGCCGATCTGCTCGCTGTCGGGCTCCTGTCCTTCTGGCATCGGGCCGCATGCCGCGGCCAGCAACGAGAGGGCACTCACCGCCTGGGTCAGTTTCAGTTTCATTCGGCCTCACGGGAACGTGCGGGCACCGGGACGGATGCCCTCGCACAGCCCGTGTAGTTAGCTTTTCTTGAAAAACCGGTCAATGCGGCCCCAGGAACGGCGGAAGGGTAGAGTCCGCTGTCGCAGGGAGGTGGACGAACGGTGGCTGCATCCAAGTCGATGGTGGGGTTGACCGCGGGGCTGCTCGTCGGCGGACACAAGGCGGCGCGGCTGTTGGAAGCCGAACTCGAAGCCACCGGGCTCGGTGCGGGCGAAGCCGTGCTCCTGTCCGTGCTCACGGCGGGCCCCATGACGATGACCGGCGTCATGGCCGCGCTGCACATCGGCGCGTCCACGGCGACCAGCCTGGTGTCGCGGCTGGAGAAGCACGGCTACGTGCGGCGCTCCCGCAACCCGGAGGACGGACGCTCCCTGCTCGTCGCCATCACCGGCCCCGGCGAGGTGCTGAGCAAGGAAGCGGAGGCTGCCTTCACGCGGCTCGACGCCCGGCTCGCGGAGGCGGGCCGCGACGCCGTCCGGGGCCACCACGCGCTGATGAAGCAGCTGACCGGCCTCTCCTGAGTCTCTTCCTTCTGCTACGAAAGCGTAGTACGTTTTCGTAGTAGTGAGAGGGAGGTGGCCATGGATGACGAAGTTTTCCTGGAGCGGTTTTCGCGCGGGGAGGTGAGCGGGTTCGCCCACCGGGACCATGTGCGGGTGGTCTACCTCTACACGCGCAGGGCTGGCGGTGAGGCCGCCGTCGCGCTCACCCGCGCGGGACTGCGGGCGCTGACAAGCCGGCTTGGGGTGCCGGAGAAGTACCACGAGACCGTGACGGTCGCGTGGGCGCGGCTCGTCAGCGGGCAGGTGGAGGCCGCTCCGGGGCGCGACTTCGCCGCGTTCATCGACGAGCACCCATGCTTCCTGCGCAAGGACCTGCTCGACGACTACTACTCCCGCGAGGTCCTCTCCGGCGCCGAGGCGCGGAGCCGGTTCATCGAACCGGACCTGCGGCCCCTGCACCTCCCCGGTTCCGACGTGCTCCCTTTACATTGAGCGAACGTTCACTCAAAGATGCGGGGCATGCCTCGTACGGCGGACGCCAACGCAGCCCTCCGGGAGAAGACGCGGGAGCGCGTGCTCCAGGCCGCGGTGCGGCTCTTCTCCCGGCACGGCTTTGATGGGACCAGCGTGCGCGCGCTCGCCGAGGAGGCGGGCATCGCCGTGGGACTGCTCTATTCGCACTTCGAGTCGAAGGAGGCGGTGCTCCTCGCGCTGATGCAGTCGTCGATGCTGGACGTCGCGCGGACGCTTGAGGACGCGGACCGCGAACCCACCGCGCGGGGGTTCGTCACGGCCCTGCTCACGTCCACCGTGACGATGCTGGAGGCGCACCGGGACCTCTGGCGGCTGAGCCAGGGCCTGCGGCACCAGCCGGAGGTGCTGGCGCGGCTGAAGCTGCCCCTGGAGCACTTCCTGGGGGCCACGCACCAGCGGCTGAGGAAGGCGCTGGCGGCGCGCGGGGTGCCGGAGGCTGGCCTTGAAGCGCGGGTGCTCTTCGCCACCGTGGAAGGCCTCACCCAGCAGTACCTGCAGCACGAAGGCGGCTACCCCGCCGCCGAGGTGATTCGCGCCATGGCCCGGAGGTGGCCCGGCGCTCCTCGCAAGCGAAAGGCGGACGCCCCATGAAGCGGCTGAAGGTCCCCGGCGGTGAGATGGCGTGGTGGGAGGAAGGGCAAGGCACGCCGGTGGTGCTGGTGCACGGCACGCCCTCGTCCTCACACGAGTGGCGGGACGTGGCCCGGCGGCTCACGCCGTCGTACCGCGTGCTCGCGCCGGACCACCTGGGCTTCGGGGACAGCGAGCGGCCCGGGGACTGGCGCACCTATTCACTGCCCTGGCACGTGGAGAACCTGCGCGCGTGGGTCGACTCGCTGGCGTTGGGGCCGTTCCACCTGGTGGTGCATGACTTCGGTGGGCCCATCGCGCTGCCGCTCGCCATCGCGGCGCCGGAGCGCGTCCTGAGCCTCACCGTGGTGCAGAGCTGGCTGTGGGACCTGAAGGGCCCCAACGTCGACAACGCGTTGATGCGGTGGCTGTACCTGTCCTGGAACTTCTCCGCGCGGATGCTGGTGAAGCTGTCCTGGGGACGCCGCACGAAGCTGACGCGCGAGCTGCACCAGTCCTTCCTGTCGCGGTTTCCCGACCGGGCGTCGCGGATGGGCACCTGGGGCTTCGCGCGCTCCATCTCCCACGAAGGCCCGTGGATGGAGGAGCAGGGGAAGGGCCTGGGCCGGCTCGCGGACGTGCCGGCGCTCGTCGTCTGGGGCAAGGCGGACCGGGTCGTGAAGCCCGAGCACCTGTCGCGGTGGAAGCAGGCCCTGCCCCGGGCGCGCGTGCTGGAGCTGGAGGACGTGGGGCACTTCCCGCAGCTGGAGGCGCCTGACGCGGTGGGTGCCGCGCTCCGGGCGCACCTTGACCCTGTGTCGAAGGCGACAGGTTGAGCCCCGGCTTCCGACGCTCGCTCCCAGCAGTCACCCCAATGCCGAGACGGCGCTGGAGCTGCTGGAGTACTGCCGCTTCGCCCACAAGGCATACGCCCAGAGCTGCGTCTACCCGATGGATCCGTTCTACGAATCCCACGGGGCCGGGCGGTGGCAGGGCGCGCGAGACCGGGTGCACAAGCTGCGCGGCAGCGAGGCGCACGTCCACGAGTTCGACCCCATCCCAAGCCATCTCCGCGCCGCCGCTGCGTGCTCGGCTCCCTGCGGTGGAGCGGCGCAGGCGGCCGTCCAGCTCCGGCCCCCGTCGCTCCCCGCTGCTTCGGCAACCTCGCGGGGGGCCTGGAGTGCTGCCTCCTGGGTCGTGCCGGAGGCAGCACCCCGTGCCAGGGGGCCGGTGTCAGCTACAGCTCTCGCTGGTGAAGACGAACGCGCCCGGCGAGGAGATGAGGCCCGGCACGCCCAACTGGATGCGGAACGTCGTGGACGCCCCTGCGTTCACGCGGCGCACCTCGATGCCGTGGCGCATCGTCGGGACGATGGCGCTCGGCGTGCTGAAGTTCTTGCTGGCGTACACGATGACGTCTTCCACCGGCGAGAAGCTGGTGCTGCCGGAGGGAATGTACCGGAGCGGGCCGTTCCAGTAGACGCTCGGCACGGAGCTCATGGCGTTGTACACGCTGTAGGTCGGCCGGTCATTGGCACCCGTGCCGGCGTAGCTGACGAACTCGGCGCGCACGTTCATGCAGCCGCTGGCCGCGCTGTTCGTCACGGTGAAGGTCTGGTCATAGAAGTTGCCGTAGCTGCCGAAGTTCACCGGCGCCGAGTCCGCGTAATAGAACTTCGCGCCGTAGGCCTGCGTGCTGTTGGCGGCGATGTAGCCACGGGCGAAGCCGGCGCCGGGCAGAGAGAAGGACTGGCTGCCGACGACCTTGTCACCCGAGTACACGCCCGCGCCACGGCCGTAGCCGGTGCCGTTGAACCACCCCTCCCAGGCGACGTTGCCCTTGGCCCAGGTGGAGGGCACCGCGGCGGGCGCGGCGGCTGACGCCTGGGCGATGGTGTGGACGTAGAAGCACACGGTCGAGCGCAGGTTCAGGCGACCGTCGATGTAGCCGCCCCCGCCGCCCGCTACGTCGAGCTGCTTGTACGTGTTCGCGCTGACCGCCACGTTGACCTTGGCCGGGCCGCCAGCGGTGAAGAAGTAGTCCTGCGTGACCTTGTTGGACACGAAGTTCGGGTCGCGGGTCGTCCAGGCGCCGAACGCCAGGTCTCCGGCCACCTCGATGGTGCCGCTCGCCGTCGGCGTGACGCCCACGGCCACGTAGCCATTGCTGGCGTGGATGTGCGCGATGTACACGCCAACGTCCTTCACCGCGCCCGCGGGGCAGGACGGGTCCAGCGCGTTGCTGCGCACGAGCGTCGCCGCGGGGGCGTTCACCGTGTAGCCGTAGCTGGCGGTGTCACCGCGCTTGATGCCCGGCGTGAACTGGGTGCTGAAGAGCAGGCCGTTGGAGGTGATGGTCTCCGGGTTGTTGCTGGAGATGAGGATTCTTCCCGGCTGGGTGGAGTCCTGCGCCAGCGGCTGAAGCTGCGACAGCGTGGGCAGACCTCCTGTGCCGGCGGAGGTGGACGCGGACTCCACGCTCGCGAGCGTGGCCTCGGGGGGCACGTCACCCCCAGCGCCACAGCCCGCCACTCCCAGGCAGAAGGTCACCGCACCCGCGAGGCCCTGCATGCACGGCCGGAGATCAATCATTTTCAAGACAAGCCATCCTTTGTTGAGTTGAAATACTGTTTCATCCGGCTGGTGCCTGGGCATGCGCCAGCAGGGCCGGGGAGACCGCATGGCAATCCGTGGCGAGGGCGCCTACCAGCCGCAGTGGATGTGGTCGAAGTGGCCGGGGTCATTGTTGGGGCCGAGCACCTCGATGGCGCCCAGGGCGCGGCACGCGTCCATGAAGCCGCGTGCCGTCGCGCTGTCCCCGGAGATGCGCACGCCGTTCACCTCGTCCACGTCGAAGGCGCGCCCCTGGAAATGCAGCGAGCCGACGCTGTGGTCGGCGCCGGAGATGGCGGTGACGAAGTAGCGGTAGTTGCGGCTGGTGATGAGGCTGTTCATGCCATTGAGCAGGTTGCTGGTGAGGAAGACGGTGGTGCAGGGCGCGTTGCCGTAGCAGCTCGTCTTCGACGCCCGGCCGGCGGCCGCGTCCTTGATGTTGTTGAGGGGATCCGCGCCGTCGAAGCGGCCGAAGGTCTGGTCCCACAGGGTGATGGTGCTGGCGTTGTGGGAGTTGAGGAGGCTCTGCGCGGTGGCGCTGCTGCTGGTGCCACAGCGCGTCGTCTGCGCCACCAGGGCGTTCCAGGTGTTCAACCCCACGATGCCGTCCACGGGACTCAGGCACTTCTTCGTCTGGAAGTCGCGCACCGCCGTGTTCGTGCTCGCGCCGAAGACGCCGTCCACGGTGACAGCGGTGTAGCTGTAGCGGTTGCGCAGTTGGTCCTGCACCGCGCGCACCGCGTTGTTCGAGTTGTTTTGGGACACGGGGACGATGAGCGCCTCCCAGGTGGCGGGGCCGATGATGCCATCGGCCAGCAGCCCCTTGGACTGCTGGAAGGCCAGCGCCGCCGAGTAGGTCGCGCTGTCGAACGAGCCGTTGACGCTCAGCGTCCGGCCGTTGTGCCGCAGCAGGTACTGGGCCGTCACCAGGTCACGGCCGCTGTTGCCCTGGCGCAGCACCGGCCAGGACAGCCCCGACACCGCCTGCTCCACCTCGCTGACCGGCGTATCCGTCGGCCCGTCCACTGGCATGTCCCCGAGGTCCTCACCCGCGCCACAGCCCGCCGCCAGCACCGCCGCCAGCAGTCCGGCAACGAGCCCGCCACCAGAAGACATCCGTCCCTGCATCCTCGTGCGCATCATGATCTCCGTTGAAGTCCCAGGCAGCAGCCCTCCAGTGAAAGGCGCACCCCCACGGGCACACGCCTCCCCCCAGTCCTCGAGCGGCAACCCAGGAAGTTGAAAAGACACGGCCCTGAAAAACCGGGCCTCACATCTGTCTGGCATTGGCGAGCCGCGCCGGCGCCTCAGGGGGGGAAACGGTCAGCATGGGGGCCACAGGGGGGGCCTGCGCGGGTGACGGACATGGAAACCTGGGAAAAATGGGAAGAGCGCGTGCGCCTGTCCTGGAGGACGCACCCCGGGTTTTCCGGTTGCATTTCCGCGTGCCCGTCCAGCGTTCGTCCTCCGGCCATGCGGCACCGCCATGACGGGCTGCGGACCCCGTGGACGCTGATGGACCAGAAGCTGCCCCTGGAGCACTTCCTGGGGACGCCGCACGAAGCTGACGCGCGAGCTGCACCAGTCCTTCCTGTCACGGTTTCCCGACCGGGCGTCGCGGATGGGCACCTGGGGCTTCGCGCGCTCCATCTCCCACGAAGGCCCGTGGATGGAAGCGCCTGACGCGGTGGGTGCCGCGCTCCGGGCGCACCTTGACTCTGTATCGAAGTCGACAGTTTGATCCTCGACTTCCGACGCTCGCTCCCAGGAGTCACCCCGTGCCCCACCCCAATGCCGAGACGGCGCTGGAGATGCTGGAGTACTGCCGCTTCGCCTACAAGGCGTACGCCCAGAGCTGTGTCTACCCGATGGATCCGTTCTACGAATCCCACGGGGCCGGGCTGTGGCAGGGCGCGCGGGACCGGGTGCTGGCCCGGGTGCACAAGCTGCGCGGCAGCGAAGCGCACGTCCACAAGTTCGACCCCATCGAATACGACCTGACGACTCCGCCAGACCCCACGCACGGGGTCGTGTACCGGGGTGGCACCGGCGACTCGCCGTACATCCTCTTCCATCCGAGGGAGCTCGACCGCTCCATCTCCTTCTCCAAGGGCGTGGACCTGGAGGGCGAGGACATCCTCATCAAGGTCCAGGACTTCTTCGGGGAGCAGACGCTGCTGGGCCGCGAGCACTCCCAGGCGACCGGCTCGAAGCGGTGCTGCTATTTCCAGGGCAAGACGGGGATGACCCAGACGCACCCGAAGGCGGGCTGGCCCAGCTGGCTGGGGGCCGCCATCTACGACCCCGAGCACTCGCGGCTGGTGGTGGTCTTTCGCGGGAGCCGGAGCGGCAGCGGTGGACGTGCCCTGGGGCAGGCGCTGGTCAAGAGCACGGGGAGCCCGGACTGGGTCACGGACATGAACCACCTGAAGGAGGTCCGGGTCGGCCGGTTCAGCAACGCGACGCTCTCCGCCGGCTTCTGGTACGCCTACGAGAGCAGTCAGGAGTCGCTGGCCGCGGCCTGCCTGGAGGCGATGCACGGCCGGATTCCCAAGGAGATCCTCTTCACCGGCCACAGCCTGGGGGGCGCGCTCGCGCAGTGCGCCTATCTGGACCTGGTGGGGGGCGAGCTGCTGGAGAAGGTCTACGCGAAGATCCGCAGCCGGGTGCAGGTCTCCTGTTACGCGCTCTCCGCTCCGCCCGTCGTGCTCGGCGCGAAGGCGAAGGAGTTGCTCACGCTGCACCTTGGCGGGGAGCCGCAGGTGTTCCACCACTTCTCGCCGCACGACGCCGTGCACAACAGCAAGAAGGTGAACCTCTCCGCGGTGACGGCCGTGAACTCGGTGGTGGGGACCCTCACCCATCCGCTCACGACCTCCACCCATCTGGGGACGGAGATTCCCCTCAAGGACTGCACCAAGGCCTTCCCGGACGCGCATGAGCCCGAGGAGGTGCGAGCAGGCCTCGTCGCGCTCGTCCGGAGGGAGACCGGAACGCGCCTGCCGGCGGATCCGGGCTTCTGGCCCACGTTCGACTTCAACCCGACGGGCATGTGGGGGATGTCGGTGCGGCCGGGCGTGGATGCGCTCGCGCAGCATCTGAAGATCGCGCTCATCAACAGTGTCTCGGAAGAGCGGGCGCGGGTGCGCGCGCAGCTCTGGGCGGACGTGGTCAAGGGCAGCGGGAAGAAGAAGGACGACTACGCGGTCCTGGAGGAAACGGACGGCGGCTCCTTCGACGCCTTCGCCAGTGCCTGTGAACTCGTCGCGGAGCTGAGCAATCCCTTCACGGAGAACCGCAAGCAGAACAAGGACCAGCTGCGGGAGCTGCGCAACGAGATGATCAAGTCCTACCAGGAGCCTCCGGTCACAAGGCCACCTCCAGCGTCTACTTCGTCATGCTCCAGTACCTGACCGCGGCCCAGTACGGGCTCGACATCATGTGACGCGCGTCGCGACGATGAACAGCCGGGGGAAGGGCAGCAGGACCGTTCCATCCGGCAGGGCAGGGTAGGCCCTGGCAATCCCAGCCTGATAGCGATTGAGGAAGTCAGCCTTCTCTCCCGCATCGAGCGGTTCGAGGAAGGGCCGGAGCCCCGAGCCCTTGAACCACTCCACCACCGCGCCGGCGCCTCCGGTCAGCGGGTGGAAGTAGGTCGTGCGCCAGACGTCCACCGTGGCCCCGGCGTCGCGCAGCGTGCGGAAGTACCAGTCGGCCTCATGGCGGACCGTCCGTGCGTCCGCGGCGGACCCCAGCTTGCCGGCCCACGGGCCCGCGCTGGCGGTCTCCCGCATCAGCCGGTGCGACGGCTCGTCCAGGTTGTCCGGCATCTGCACGGCGAGGCTTCCGCCCGTCTCCAGCTTGCTCAGGAGCGCGGGCATGACGGCGGAAGGGTCTGGCACCCATTGCAGCACCGCGTTCGCCAGGATGACGTCGTAGGGGCCCGGGTCGCTCCAGGTCGCGATGTCTCCCTGTTCGAACCGGACGTCCGGCAGCCGCTGGCGCGCGGCGGCCAGCATGTCCAGCGAGCTGTCCATTCCAGTGACGGCCGCTTGTGGGAAGCGGGCGCGCAGCAGCTCCGTGGAGTTGCCGGGGCCGCAGCCGAGGTCCGCCGCGCGCTTCACCTCGGACGTGGGAATCCGGGCCAGCAGGTCACGGATGGGACGGTTCCGCTCGTCTTCGAATCGCGTGTACTGCGCCGCTGACCAGTCCATGGGCATCTCCTCGGCCGGGAAGCTACTGCGTCATGGCCGCGTCATGGGCGGTCCATGTCCTGGCTGTCGCGCGCTGGCCAGGGGCGGATGGAGTAGCGTCCCGGCGCATGCGACTCCTCCGCGTTTCCGCCGTCGTGTTGCTGATGGGGCTTCTCGCCTCGGGCTGCAAACGGGACCCGGACGCTCCTCCGCCCGGGGCCGCCGCGCCGGCCGAAGCTCCCGTCAAGGCTCCGGCGTCCTTCATCCAGGCGGGACTGGTGGCACCCGTCACCGCCGCGGGACAACCGGACACGGGCGAGGTGGACCTCGCGGCGCTGCGCGACTCCGTGGCGGATCCGCAGGTGCTCTCCGAAGCGGAGCTGCAAAAGCTCACGTCGAGGGCCGCGCCTGAACCAGAGGCCGCGACCCCCGCGCCCAGGAGCGCCACCGACGCTCCCGGGTTGGGGGAGGCGGAGGTGATGGACGCCGAGCTGGACGAGGCCATGGCACGTCGCGAGAACAGTGTTCGCGAGGACCGTGCCCGGCTCGAAGCGCAGCGCTCCGCGGGAGCGCCTCCCGCGGCGGAGCCCGGTGGGGTGGCGGGCGGCGTGGTGGGAGGTGTCCTCGGGGGAGTCCTGGGCGGCCCGCTCGCGGCGCCGCCTCCCAGGGCGGCCCAGCGCGTCCGCTCGGCCCTCCCGAACTTCAAGGGCGGCGGCGGTGGCTCCGCCGGGCCGGAGGCTCCCGTGCCCGTGCTGCCTCGCGTGGAGGCCGCTCCTCGCGCCGCCAAGGTGCTGGTGATGAGCGACGACGGCCGCTACCAGCCCCTCAAGGCCCGCGCCGTGCGCGTCGTCACGTACATCCAGGGCTCGCGCGCGCGCACCGTGGTCGACCACCTCTTCGAGAACGACACCGGCCGCAGCCTCGAAGGCACGTTCTATTACCCGCTGCCCGGCGGCGCGACGGTGGCCGGCTTCGCACTGTACTCGGGCTCGGTGACGGTGGACACGCCCTCGCTGTTCCAGTCGCCGGACCTGCTGCCGCCGCTTGGCGACGATTCAACGGAGTCGGAGCGGCTCGCCGCCTCCGCGCCTCCGGCGGCCCGTGGGTCGAAGCGCTCCTGGGGCGACATCCAGGAGGCCCGCGTCGTGGAGCAGAAGCGCGCACGGGAGGTGTACGAGGACGTCGTGCGCCGCAACGTGGACCCCGCGCTGCTCGAATGGTCGGGCGCGTCCACCTTCAGCGCCCGCGTCTTCCCCCTGCCTCCGAAGTCGCTCAAGCGCGTCGTCATCGCCTACGAGCAGACGCTCCTCTTCGACGGCACCCGCCTGCGCTACACGTGGCCGCTGCCTCCGGGCGCGGGCAAGGAGCTGCGCGTCACCGCTCGCGTCCACGTGGATCCGCGTCAGGCGCCGGAGGTCACGGTGCAGCCGGACTCGGGCGCGAAGGCCCGCACGGTGGGCGCGTGGCAGGTCTACGACTTCCCGAAGCTCACGGGGGACGGCGCGCTGGGCCTGGCCCTGAAGCCTCGCGGCGAGGACGCGGACGTGCTGGTGGGGGCGGACAACGCGGGACTCCCGGGCCGCGCCTTCCACGCGCGGGTGCGGCTGCCGGGCCGGCTCACCTCCGGCGCGGAGGGCCCTCCCACGGGCCGCGCGGTGCTGGTGGTGGACACCTCGCTGTCCTCCGAGGACGGCAACGCGTGGGCCATCCAGGCGGCCACGCTGCGCGCCCTCCTGGAGAAGGACGCGACGTTGAAGGAGTACGCGGTGCTCCTCTTCGACGTGCGCCCCCGCTGGCTGCACGGGCCGGGCTTCCGCCCGAACGACGCCGCCCACCGGCAGGCGAGCTTCGCGGAGCTGGAGCATGTCTTCCTGGAGGGCGCGTCCCACGTGGACGGCGCGCTGGAGGAGCTGGACCGGGCCGGGCGTGAATGGCTCAAGCCCGCCGCTCCCGGGGAGCGCGTGACGGCCTTCCTGCTCTCCGACGGCAACATCACCTGGGGGCAGAGCCGCGTGGACGCGCTGCTCTCCCGGCACCCGTCGGTGGAGTCGCTGCGCTGGGTGACGTACCGCTTTGGCGAGGCGGCGGTGAACACGGAGCTCTTCGACGCGCTGGCGCGCTCCAGCGGGGGGCGCGTCGTGAGCGTCCTGTCCGCGGCGGAGGTGGAGGCCGCGGCGAAGGCGCACCGCGCGGCGTCCGTGGTGCTGGCCCGCGTGGCCGTGGTGGGCGCGGACGTGAAGGACCTGGTGGTGGCGGGCCGGCCGCGGCTCGTCTTCCCCGG
>NZ_JBKGHJ010000459.1:0-6712 GCF_046520365.1 Corallococcus sp. 4LFB | reverse complement strand
AGGCCACGCCGGCCGGGGGGCCGCGTTCCGAAGGGGACGCCCGCGCTGGGAGCGCCCCGCCCCGGCCCCACGCGCATCGCCGCGCACGCGGTGAGCCGCGAGCTCTTGGAGCGCGTGCTGCGCGACCTGCCGGTGGAGGCCGTGGTGGTGGGCCGTCCGGAGAACGCGGACGTGGTGCTCACGCTGCGAAGCCGCGCGAACTCCCCCGGCTGCGCCGCGCGGCCGAGCGCGTGGGGGCGCGCGTGCTGGCCATCAAGCGCAACAGCTCCACGGAGATCCGCCGCGCGCTGCGCACGGAGTTCCACCTGCTGGAGGGCGTGGACCCCGCGGACGTGCACGCCGCGGTGTCGGACGCGGAGGAGGCCATCCAGCGCGTGCTCGCGGAGGGCATCAGCCTGCCGCTCACGCCGCGCCCGTCGCGCCTGCGCAAGGTGCAGCACACCCTGGTCGTGAAGAACCACCTGGAGGCCGTGAGCGTGGGCAGCGAGCCCCAGCGCCACCTGGTCATCTACCCGCTGGGCACCGTGCTCACGGAAGCGTCCGACTCCGCGCCAGCGGACGTGGAGGCGCCGGAGCCGGACGACGCGCTGGAGGAAGACGACGCGCTGGAGTCAGACGAGGGACTGGCGGACGACGACGGCGTGGCGGGCCTCGAGGCGTCGTCCCCGGACGAAGACGGCGCCTAGCGCGTCCTCCCTGGCCGGATGAGCCGGCGGCGGGGGCACCTCGCGTCCACGGGCTCACGCGGACAGCGCACGTGACAGCGCCTGCCGGACCGCCGCGCGCACGGGCGCGGGGACCTCATCCCCGGGGATGCGCCGGCACAGGGACACCGTGCGCTTGAGCGCGTCGCACGCCTCGGTACAGCGCGGGCAGCGCGACAGGTGGTCCTCGAGGCGCACGCAGGTGGCCTGGTCCACCTCCTGCGCGGCGAACTCGGAGAGCTCCTGCGCCAGCTCCGGGCACGCCGGGGCCTGCCCCTGCGCGCCCTCCCCCATGAGCGTGGAGAGGTGTTCGCGCAGCTGGAGCCGCGCGCGGTGCAGCCGGCTCTTGAGCGCTCGCACCTCGATGCCCACCACCTTCGCCGCCTCCTCCGCGGAGAGGCCCTCCACGTCCCGGAGGATGAGCACCTCCCGATGGGCCTCCGGCAGCGCGAGGATGGCCGCCTGCAACACCTCTCCCATCTGCCGCGCATGGGAGACCATGTCCGGCGCCGCCTCGTCCGCCGCGACCCGGCTGGCCGCAGGCGCGTCGAGCGGCTGGAAGGTCTCTGGCACGCCGACGCGCTTGCGGCGCAGGCGGAAGCAGTGGGTGCGGGCCACCTGGTACAGCCAGGTGGACAGCTCCGCGTCCCCCCTGAACGCGTGGATGCCCCGGAAGGCCGTGAACAGCGTCTCCTGGAGCACCTCCTTGGCGTCCTCCTCCGAGCCGCACATCCGCAGGCCGAAGCGGTACACCTGCTTCTCGTGGCGCGCGAGGACCTCGTCCAGGGCCTTGTCGTCGCCCGTGCGCGCGGCCTCCATCAACTGCACATCGGTTCGCGTCGACATCCGCCCCTCGCCTCCTCACCGGAAGAACGCTCGGCTCCCGGAGGCATTTCCAGAGGGAACCCGGAGCCACCGGTAGGGCCGGCAGGTGCGACGACCGCACGGCCCGCCCCCGCGTGTCACGGCCACGCCGACATGGGGCCCAGGTTGAAGACGTCCTGGAACCCCTGCTCCTTCAGCAAGCGCTCGGCACGGCTGCTGCGCGCGCCACTCCGGCAGTAGACGACCACGGGCGTCCGTGGCGAGCCGAGCTCACCGAGCCGCTGCTCCAGCTGGTCCACCGGGATGTTCACCGCGCCCTGCAGGTGCCCGGCGGCGAACTCCTCCGGCGAGCGGACATCCACCAGCGTAGCGCCCGCCTCCACCCGGCGGCGCGCCTCGGCCCCTACGGCGGCGTCCTCCGGGCGCGAGTGCGCACAGGCAATGACGAGGAGACCCACGAACGCGGCGGCGGTGAGAACGGTCTTCATGAAGCGGCTCCATCCGGAATCCCGGGCGGATGGCCCCCGGGAAGGTGCGTGCAATCCGGGTGAGAGCCACCGCGGCGGTAAAAGGATTCAGGGGGTCCGCCGCGTTCAGGACGCGCCGTCCGCCCCGGGCCCCCCACCCGCGCTCAGGGGGCGCCCCGTCCGCGCCGCACCGCGCGAACCGGTCCGACTGTCGGACAGGCCCGCCCCTGGGTGCGCAGCGCGCTGCACACGCCCGGGGTGTCACGGGAGCCCCTTTCCCTGGGGATTCGCGGGGTTGAGGGGGGCATGACGGTTGCTGAGAGGCCGGGGTACGGTCCCCGCGATGGCGCGGGGGATCCGCACCGTCTCTTCCGGAGCCCTTCATGCGTCGCATCGCCTGCCTTGCCCTCGCCGCCCTCGCCACCACCGCCTGCGGAGACAACGCGCCCACGCAGGAGGAGATCGACGACGCGAAGGCCCGCGTGGAGCGCGTGGCGGCCTCCACGCACCTGGTGCGCGGCGCGCTGGAGATGCTGGGCCTGATGCCCGTGTACTCGTGCGGCGAGCCCCGGCGCTCGTTCCTGAACCACGCCGTGGAGGGCCTGTCCTCCACGGTGGCCTGCGCCACGGCCACGGTGCAGGCCATGGACGACGTCACCGACGCCGTCGTCGTGACCTTCCCGTCCGGCGGCTGTGACGTGCACGGCCTGCGCTTCACCGGACGCGCGGTGCTGGAGTACCGCGGCGGCGAGGACCTGATGGAGATGCACGCCGACCTGCGCGAGCTGGCCGTGGACGGCCAGCCGCTCCAGGCGAAGGTGGGCTACGGCACGTGCGCGGACGAGACGCGCCTGTTCGCGGACGTGGAGGGCCAGGTGCCGGGCCGCCAGGGCCACAGCTTCCACATCAACAGCCGCGTGGGGAAGCGCGAGGGGCTGCCCATCATCGGCGGCACCACGCTGCTGTTCGACGGTCCGGGCGAGCTGACCGGCCCGTCCGGCACGGACCGCATCACCTTCACGTCGCTCCTGTACGAGGTGGGCAACTACCTGCCCAAGGAGGGCACGGCCCTGGTGGAGACCGCGGACGGGCACCGGCTGAACCTCGCGTTCCAGCCCGTGCTGTGGCGCGTGGGCAAGGTGGAGGTCACCGTGGACGACAAGGACCCGGTGACCGTGCCCGTCGTGCGCTGACGCGTCAGTCCTGGAGCGAACGGGTCAGCCGGGCGATGGCGCCCGGCAGGCCCCTCACGCGCAGCCGGCTGCCCGTCTCGTCGTAGGCCTGAGACACCACGGTGGTGTGCTCGTACACCTCGCCGATGCGGGCCTGCCGCGCGTAGGGAATCACCAGGTCCGCCTCCACCATGGAGGCCTCGAAGAAGGCGATGATCTCCCGGCGCAACCCGGACACGTCCTCCGGCCGGTGCGCGGAGAGCTGGAGCGCGTCCGGGTGCGCGGCCTTGAGCGCCTCCTGCGCCGCCGCGTCCAGGCGGTCCACCTTGTTGAAGAGCAGCTTGCTCGGGACGACCTCCGCGCCAATCTCGCGGAGCACCGTGCGGGTGACCTCCAGCTGCGCGGCCCAGGTGGGGTCGGACGCGTCCACCACGTAGAGCAGCAGCGACGCCTCCAGCGCCTCGTCCAGCGTGGAGCGGAACGACGCCACCAGGTCGTGCGGCAGCTTCTGGATGAAGCCCACCGTGTCGGAGACGAGGATGCGCGGCCGGGTCTCCGGCTGCATCGCGCGCACCGTCGTGTCCAGCGTGGCGAAGAGCTGATCCGCCACCAGCACCGCGCTGCCCGTCAGCGCCCGCATCAGCGACGACTTGCCCGCGTTCGTGTAGCCCACCAGCGCCACGCGAAGCTGGTCGCGCCGTGCATACCGGCGCTGGTCCTGGTCCTTCTGGATGGCCGCCAGGCCCTCGCGCAGCTCCGCCAGGCGGTCGCGGATCTTCCGGCGGTCCAGCTCCACCGCGGAGTCACCCGAGCCGCGGCCCTGCTGGCGCTCGCTGCCTCCGGAGGACTCGCGCAGGCGCGGGGCCAGGTAGTTGAGCCGGGCGATCTCCACCTGCATGCGCGCCTCGTGGCTCTTCGCGTGCCGGTGGAAGATGTCCACGATGACGCCCGCGCGGTCCAGCACCTGCGCGCCGGTGGCCCGCTCCAGGTTGCGCAGCTGGCTGGGGGACAGCTCGTGGTCCACGACCACCACCGTGGGCTTCGGGCCCGGCTCGATGGCGGTGGCCTCCAGGTCCAGGTCCGTGGCGTCGTCGTCCTCGTCGGGCGGTGCCTCGGCTTCCACGCCCGGCTCACCGGGGGCGTCCGCGCCTTCTGGATCCGCGCCGGCTTCGGCCTCCCACTTCTCGCGCGCCTTGGACGCCTTGCCCTGCGCGCCGGACGGGATGACGCCGGAGCCGCCGGTGAGCGCGGCCAGCTCCTTGAGCTTCCCGGAGCCGAGCACCGTGCCGTTGGCCAACCGCTGCCTGCGCTGGGACAGGGTCCCCACCGCGTCGAAGCCCAGCGTGTGCACCAGCCGCTTCAGCTCCGCGAGGTCCGCGGCATGCGCCTCGTCCGTGACGCCGGGGAGCTGGACACCGACGAGGATCGCGCGCGGACGGTCGGGAAGGGTTTTCGCCATGCAGGGCTCGTAACACGTCGGGCCCGGCCGCGCCCTTGCATCGCCCATTCAATTTTCCGTCTATTCATGAATAACCAGTTTAAAAGCAACTCAATCCCAGACATCGAGAGAACCTTGTCACCGCGCTCCCGTCGCGGTTCACCATCCCCAGGAGTGAAATGAAAAATCGATACCTCGTACTCACCGTGATGACGCTGGTGGGCGGCCCCGCCTTCGCGGAAGCGCCTCCCAACCCGGCGGACCTGCGCCGCGTGACGAAGGCGCGTGAGAGCCTGGTGCCCGCCGTGGAGAAGGCCTTCGGGCCCAGGGCGCGCTTCGTCCAGCTCTTCGGCCAGGGCCGGGAGATGCTGGCGGGCGTGGTCGCGGAGGTCCCCGTGGAGCCGCTGGGCACGGATGACCTGCCGCTGCTGGCCATCGTCCGGTACGCCGAGGACACGGGCGCGGTCCGCGTGGTGGCGCCGGAGTTCAAGTACCGCGAGGCGCGCATCGTGGGGCAGGACGTGGCGCTGCTGGACGGCGCGGGCACGCTGCGGCTGCGCGACGCGAACGGGCAGGAGCGGCTGCTCGCCGAGCAGGTGGGCGGCGACCTGTTCCCCACGGCGAAGGGCGACGCGCTGGTGGCCACGCTGAAGACGGGGGTCCCGGGGCCGCATGAGACGGCGGTGGGCATCATCGACCTGAATGGGCGCGTGAAGGTGCTGGCGGACGGCCCGGGCGTGGACGCGACGCCGAGCATCTCCCCGGACGGCAGGACGGTGGTGTTCGTGTCGGGCCGGACGAGCGTGGCGTCGTTCTTCGTCACGACGGTGGAGGGCGCGGAAGCCAAGCAGCTCACCAACGTGGGCCTGGAGAACTGGATGCTGTTCGGCGGCCCGCCGAAGGAGTTCGTGCCCCCGCCCGTCTCCAGCCACCACATGGAGTGGTTGAGCGAGGACGTGCTCCGCTACAACGCGGGCGGCGGCGTGTTCTGGACGCTCAACGTGCGCACCGGCCACGCGGCCGCGGACGTGGGAGGTGCGAAGTGATGCGCTCCACCCTTCAGCGGCTCACGGTGGCGGTGGCGTTCGCGCTGCTCGCGCTCCCGGCGGTCTCCTCCGCGCAGACGATGTTCCGCTTCCCCGCGTCGCAGCTCGCGGACCAGTGCGGCAACGGCGGCTGCACGGTGAGCGCGTACAAGGACTACGGCGGCCGCGACTACGCCTGCGGCGGCGTGCGCTACAGCGGGCACACGGGCACGGACTACGCGCTGGTGGGCGGGTTCTCCAAGATGGACTACGGCGTCTGGGCGATGAACGCCGCCCGGGGCTACGTCGAGGCGTCGGTGGATGGGTACTACGACCGGTGCAACTACTGGGACCAGGCCAATCCCTATGCCGCGTGCGGCCTCTACACGGCGAACTACATCATCATGCGGCACCCGGACAACACGCAGACCTGGTACTGGCACCTGAAGGCCTACACGCAGCAGTTCGCCCGGGGGACGACGCTCTCCTGCGGCAACTGGATCGCGCGCGTGGGTTCGTCCGGCGCGTCCACGGGACCGCACCTGCACTTCGAGTACTGGGTCCCGGGCTACGGCACGGATGACCCCTACGCGGGCTCCTGCGGCACGCCCTACACGCGGTGGACCGCGCAGGGCGCGTACCGGGGGCTCCCCGGCATCACCTGTCAGTAGGCCGCGTGTGTGACGGGGCGGGAGGGGCCCGGAAGAAAGCCCTCCCGTCCTGAACCGGGCGTCGCGCGGAGGAAAACCCGTGAGCGGCGGGGCGAAGCCGTTAGCGTGTCCGGGAACCCCACGGGTCCCTGCCCCGTGGCGCCGGAAGGAAGTGCCCGTGGTGCTTCGTGGAGATGTCGCCGTCCTGCTGGAGAAGGCCCCGTCGAAGCGCCAGGCGCTGGCGGAAGCGGCGTTCGTGTTCTTCGCGGTGCTGGGGCCGTCGTCGGTGGCCCGGCTGGGCAAGGGCGCCGCCGTCGCGGTGGAGCTGGCGCTGCTGGCGTGGGGCCTGATGCTCCTGCGTCCCTGGGAGTCCTCGCGGCGCGGCGCCTGGTGGGGCGTGCTGGGGCTGGTGGTGGCGCTGGGCGGCGCGG
>NZ_JBKGHJ010000458.1:0-6721 GCF_046520365.1 Corallococcus sp. 4LFB | reverse complement strand
CTCGCACAGCCCCGCGCCGCGCGCGCCCAGGACGCCGGTGGCGTGCGCCTCGTCCACCATCAGCGCGGCGCCGTGGGCCTCGCACGCGGCCACCAGCTCGCGCAGCGGCGCCACGTCCCCGTCCATGGAGAAGACGCTGTCGGTGACCACCAGCTTGCGCCGCGCGGGCGTGTCCTCCAGCGCGCGGGTGAGCGCGGCCACGTCCGCGTGCGGGTAGACGACGACGCGCGCGCGCGACAGCCGGCAGCCGTCCACCAGCGAGGCGTGGTTGAGGGCGTCGGAGAACACCGCGTCGCCGGGGCCCACCAGCGCGGGCAGGATGCCGGTGTTGGCCGCGTAGCCGGAGTTGAAGAGGCGCACGGCCTCCGCGCGCTCGAAGCGGGCGAGCCGCGCCTCCAGCCGCTGGTGCGGCACCATGTCCCCCACCACCAGGCGGCTGGCGCCGGTGCCCACGCCGTAGCGCTCCAGCGCGGCGGCGACGGCGGCGCGCACGGCGGGCGACGCCGCGAGCCCCAGGTAGTCATTGGAGGAGAAGTTGACCAGCCGCTCGTCCCCCACGCGCACCTGGGCGCCCTGGGGGGAGTCGAGCGGCTCCAGCGCGCGGCGGAGGCCCTTCGCGGACAGGGCCTCCAGGTCCTCGCGCGCCCAGCGGTCCGCGACCTGCGTGACGGACCTCACCGGTCCTGCCGGGGCTCCAGGGGGCGGATGCCCGCCTTCTCCAGCAGCGCCATGTCCTGGGTGTACTCGGGGTTGCCGGTGGTGAGCAGCTTCTCCCCGAAGAAGAGCGAGTTGGCGCCCGCCATCATGCAGAGCAGCTGCGCCTCCTCGTTCATCTGCATGCGGCCCGCGGACAGGCGCACCATGGCCTGCGGCATGAGCAGGCGCGCGGTGGCGATGGTGCGCACCATGTCCACCGTCTCCACGCGGTGCTGCTCCGCCAGCGGCGTCCCCTCCACCGGCACGAGCGCGTTGATGGGCACCGACTCCGGGTGCACCTCCTGGTTGGCCAGCGTGCGCAAGAGGTTGCAGCGGTCGTCCACGGACTCGCCCATGCCGATGATGCCGCCGCAGCACACGGAGATGCCCGCGTCGCGCACCCGGTTCAGCGTCTTCAGCCGGTCGTCAAAGGTGCGGGTGGAGATGATGTCGCCGTAGTGCTCCGGGGACGTGTCCAGGTTGTGGTTGTACGCGGACAGGCCCGCCTCGCGCAGGCGCTTCGCCTGGCTGTCGGTGAGCATGCCCAGCGTGGCGCACGCCTCCATGCCCAGGGCCCGGACGCCCTTCACCATCTCCAGCACGCTGTCGAACTGCGGGCCGTCCTTCACCTCGCGCCACGCGGCGCCCATGCAGAAGCGGGTGGCCCCGGCCTTGCGCGCCTGGGACGCGGCGGCCAGCACCTCCGGCACCGCCATCAGCTTCTCCGCCTTGACGCCCGTCTTGTAGCGCGCGGCCTGCGGGCAGTACGCGCAGTCCTCCGGACACCCGCCCGTCTTGATGGAGAGCAGCGAACACAGCTGCACCTTGTTCTCCACGAACACCTGCCGGTGCACCGCCTGCGCCTTATGCACCAGATCCAGCAGCGGCAACTGGTACAGGGCCTTCACCTCCGCGAGCGACCAGTCGTGCCGCACCGTCACCCCTTCCGGAGCAGGGGCGGCGTGGTGGGCGTGGCCGTGGAAGGACTCGGCGGTGTCGGACATGCGGGCTCCTTGGGGAGGCGTCAGGGGGCCGACGGTGCGTGGCCCGGAGGCCATTGTCAACGCTCTCGCGACAGGGGGTTGACGAGTGTCCCTTCCCCCTCTGGGAGGCCCGTCTCGAAGCCCGCAAAGACAGAAGGGACGTCCGTACGCGACGGACGTCCCCTGGCTGTCTCCCGCCTCATCGGTCGAGGAGCCCTGCGAGCTAGACGTGGACGCGACGGCTGCGGCCGGCGAGCCCCACGAGGAACAGCACGACCAGCGCGCCCAGGACGGAGAACAGCAGGCCCGTGGGGTGCAGGTCGAACATCCGGCCGTCACTCGAGAAGAGCGAACCCACGAAACCGCCCACGAACGAGCCGACGATGCCCAGCAGCGTGGTGGCGATGAGCCCCATCGACTGGTTGCCCGGCATGATGGCACGAGCGATCAGACCCGCGACCAGACCAATCACCAGAAACGCGATAATCCCCATGACACTCTCCCTGTGTGGGGGGCCCGCTCTGTGCGACGCCCGTGGTCCAGAAAGTGGGTTGCCCCCCCCTGTGGGGCAACCCGCTACCTGATCCACGACAACCTGCCTGCCTGCTCTCCTGGCATGGCCCGTCTTCAGCCGGGGAAACGTCAGGGGTCTGGGGTAGACAGCTCGACCCATGGCGAAGGCGAAGACGCACTACACCTGTCAGGCCTGCGGCTACCAGACGGCGAAGTGGCTCGGGAAGTGTCCGGACTGCGGCGCCTGGAGCTCGCTCCTGGAGGAGACCGAAGCGAAGGTGGACGACAAGCGCCCGGCCTGGGGCGCGTCGGGGGGCGCCTCCCGGCCGGTGAAGCTCCAGGACGTCACGGGGGAGACGGAGGTGCGCCGCAGGACGGGCATCGCGGAGTTCGACCGCGTCCTGGGCGGCGGCGTGGTGGGCGGTTCGCTGGTGCTGCTGGGCGGAGACCCCGGCATCGGCAAGTCCACGCTGCTGCTGGCGGCGCTGGACAAGCTGGCGCGGCACGGGCCGGTGCTCTACGTGTCGGGTGAAGAGAGCCTCCGGCAGACGAAGATGCGCGCGGAGCGCCTGCGGGTGGAGAGCGAGGCCATCCACCTGTTCGCGGAGACGGACGCGGACCGGGTGCTCCAGGCGGCGGAGGCCCTGAAGCCGCAGGCGCTGGTGGTGGACTCCATCCAGACCATGTACCTGCCGGAATTGGGCAACGCGCCGGGCAGCATCACCCAGGTGCGCGAGGTTGCGGGCCGGCTGATGGCGTTCGCCAAGCGCAGCGGGGTGCCCACGTTCCTGGTGGGGCACGTGACGAAGGAGGGCTCCATCGCGGGTCCCCGGGTGCTGGAGCACATGGTGGACACGGTCCTCTACTTCGAGGGCGAGCGGGGCCACCCGTTCCGGCTCTTGCGCGCGCACAAGAACCGCTTCGGCAGCACCAACGAGATTGGCGTCTTCGAGATGAAGGGCGCGGGGCTGGTGGAGGTGGCGGACCCCTCCGCGCTGTTCCTCTCCGAGCGGCCGCAGGGCAAGTCCGGCAGCGTGGTGACGAGCACGCTCAACGGCACGCGGCCGCTGCTGGTGGAGGTGCAGGCGCTGGTGGCGCCCACGGGCTACGGCACCGCGAGGCGCACGGCGATTGGCGTGGACGGCAACCGCGTGGCGCTGCTGGCGGCGGTGCTGGAGAAGAAGGAGGAGATTCCGCTGGTGGGCTGCGACCTGTTCGTCAACGTGGCGGGCGGCATGCAGCTGAGCGAACCGGCGTGTGACCTGGCGGTGTGCGCGGCGCTGGTGAGCAGCCTGCAGAACCGGCCGCTGGACGCGAAGACGCTGGTGCTGGGGGAGGTGGGGCTCGCGGGCGAGGTGCGCGCGGTGGGCCAGGTGGATTCAAGGCTCGCGGAGGCCGCGAAGATGGGCTTCCAGCGGGTGGTGCTGCCGGCCGGCAGCGCGCGGCGCGTGGAAGAGACGAAGCTCCAGGTGGTGGGCGTGGAGACCCTGAGCGAAGCGCTGTCCGCGATGTTCGACTGACGGACGGGGCGTCAGTGCCTGGACCGCATCCAGGACACGTCCGGCACGCGCGTGGGTTTGCGCAGGGTGGGCAGGTCGAAGAAGGCGTCGGGCCCCAGGGTGGCGATGAGCTGGCTTTCCGCGGCGTCGCCCTCCGGGGTCATGGCCTGGGTGGGCAGCTCGTAGGGCTGGACCAGGACGAGGCCGCCGTCGAGCGACTGGCGCTGGGACGCGGGGATGGCGTCCAGGCGCGGGCCGAAGAGGTCCACGAAGGGGGCGCCGAAGACGTTGCGCCAGTAGAGGCCTTCCAGGCCTTCGCTGTAGTCGCGCAGGTTGAAGTCGAGCCTGGAGCCAAAACCATCTTCATTCGGCACGACGCGCCAGTTCTTGCGCTCGAAGTCGGCATCAAGTCCGGATTGGGCAAGAGGGGAGCCCAGCAGGTGCATGATTTCGATGACCTGCCGCAAATGGGCCTCGCGCCACCGGGCCTTGCCGGCCTCCACAATCGAAGTCTGCCAGGTGAATGTGCCGATGAAGGGGTACTGCCCCTGGGTCTCGGGGGAGAAATGAATGAAGTCCCGATCCGTCTTCGCCCCGATGAAGAAGCGCTTGGATTCGTCGTAGACGGCCGCAGGGGCGTCCGGGTTGAAAGGACCCGGCGCCAGCCGTTCATCCATGCCGACGCCCCCGTAGCGTACCGGTTGGAACCAGCGGCCCTCCGTGAAGAACCGGCGTAGAAGCTCACGGATGGTACTTGTCGATGGCGCGCCGGGGAGAAGTGCCCACTCGGTTCTCAAGTAGCGCTGAGCCATGCGTCACTTTCATGGGAAGAACTGGATGTCGGCGCGACCCAACTGCTTGAGCTTCTCGATTTCCGTTCGAAGCGGTTTCGTGAGCTGCGTGGCACCCTCGGCGTGTTTGGCGGAACGGATCCAGAGTTCAAGGGAGCCACCGTACTTCTGGACGTACTCAATCATGGCCCTGATGTTTCCCGTGAGCGCTAACTCCGCACGGCCCTTCACCTCCACGAAGTCGTAGGGGCTGCCCCAGACAAGATCCCCTTTGTGCCCCGTCACGGCATCCGGGACAAACCCCTGGGCCTTGCTGCCCGGGGGCGGCATCAGGAGGCTCGAATTCTTCGGCAGCTTCCGGCGCTGGAGCACGGACTGCTCGAACGCGCTGCCCGCGCCCTTGTTCTTGATGACCGTCTGGTAGAGCCGCTCCCACTCCGGATCCACCACGTACCGGAAGCTCCGGTACTTCTCCGGGTGACGGAACTGGTAGTCCACCCACGCCTGCGCCAGGTGCTCCGCGCTGCCCGGAACCAGCCGCGCGCCCTCCTCCGTCGCCCGTGAGCCCACCAGCGCCACGCGCTTGCCCTGGGCCAGCACGCGCCCCGCCTCCGCGAGCGGTGCCTCCAGCCGCTTCGCGAGCGATTGCAGCCGCTCCACGTCCTCCGCGGACACGGACTCACCGCGTCCCGCCGCTCGCAGCACCCGGCGAAGTTCCTGTGCCTCCCGTGGCGACAGGTGCTGCACCACGCGCTGCAACACCTGCACCTCACGCAAGCTCCGGCCCGTCAGCAGGGCCACCCGCTCCACGCCCTGCGCGCCTTCTGACAGCAACCGCCCTGACACCACCGGCAGCGCCACGCTCACCGCGCACAGCAGCCTCTCGCCGTCCGTCAGCGGATATCCCAGCAGGCTCTGGCCCAGCACCACGCCGCCCACGTCCGCCACCTCGCCGGTGACAGGCAGCAGGCCCAGGGCGATCTCCAGCACCACGTCTTCCGGCGGAATGCCCGGGGGCTCACGGGCCGGGTCCCACGGCGGGGGCGCGAAGCGGCTGGCCTCCACCGCCGACGCCAGGATGCTGTCTCGCGCCAGCAGGTAGAGCGCCACCTCACTGGGGCTCTTGCGCGGGAAGTCCGGGTCCTGCGTGTGCGCGTAGGCCCAGTCCAGCACCGCCTCCAGCAGCGCCAGCTGCGTCTCCTCGTAGAGCGGGCTCTCGGTGAGCAGCCCGTCGCCTCCGAGCCTGCGGAAGTGCGCGTCCGCCAGGGCCTGACGGCGCGCATCCGCCCAGCGGTGGAACTCCTCCAGCTTCGCCTCCGCCCGGGCCGAACGCGCCCCTTCCTCGCGCAGGGCCTCCGCGTGCTGGGCCTTCAGCCGCAGGTACACCTCCAGCGGCTCGTCCTTCGCGAGCTCCTCCTCCGTCCGCGCGGAAGCCCAGAGCATCAGGTCATTGAGCGCGGCATGCCCCACCTGACGCTCCACTTCCATCACGGCGGGCTGCTTCAAGGCGGCACGCTTCTCGCGGATGAACGCGAGGTAGCGGCCCAACTCCGCTCCCCCGACGGTGCCGGCAGAACCCGCGCGCTTCCACGCGGTGTCCCGCGCGAACGAAGCAGGGGATGCGCTGTGATAGCGGCCGTAGCCGTGCATCCCCACCGGCAGCGTCCGGGAGCCCGGCGTACCGCAGGCCGTGAGCGCCAGGACCAGCATCAGCCCCGCGCTGAATCCCCCCAGCGTTCCTTCCAGCATGACGCGCCCCCAATCACTCACATCTACCAGCCGGGACTGACGTGTTTCGCGAGCCCCTACCTGACGTGCACGACGCTCGGTGGAGCCGAGATGGCGCGCGTTCCCCATGGCTCCATCCGGGCTCCATCAACGCCACGGCCAGCAGCCATCGCCATCACCCGTCAGGGGTATTCCGCTCGCATCGCGCCGCTCCAGGACGAAGAACGAGGACTGGCCAGGGGCCGGGGCATGCCGTTTGATGCGGCGGTGCGAGGAGCACCGCCCGGATGAAGCATCGCCCCCAATCCTCCCGTCCGTGGGACGCGCTGGGCTCGCTGTCCGCGCGGCTGCTGCTGGCGTTCCTCCTGCCCACCCTGCTCTTCCTCTCGCTCGCGGGCGCGTCCGTGTACGCGCTCGCTCGCGCGAGCCTGGAGGACGAGCTGGGCGCCAGCCTCTCCGCGCTCGCCGCGGCCACCGCCAGTCAGGTCAGCGGCGAGCGCATGCTCACCAT
>NZ_JBKGHJ010000457.1:0-6744 GCF_046520365.1 Corallococcus sp. 4LFB | reverse complement strand
GTGGCGCTGGGGGACTTCGTGGGCCTGCTGAGCGGCACTGGGGCGCGCAGGCCCGCGTGACGTCCGTGCCCGCGCAACCCGCGGAGATGGGCTCCACCTGGGCGGACACCTCGCGGCTGGAGGCGGAGACGGGCTTCCGCCCGCGCGTGTCCGCGGACGCGGGCGTGGCCCGGCTGGTGGCGTGGTACCGCGAGTGGACGGGCACCGCCCGCTGAAGCCGTGCGTGAAAAAGGCGGCGGGCGCCGCCCGGGGCTCGTGAAGACCCCGGCCGACGCCCGCGCGTCCTCAAGTGCCGGGTGAAGGGGCTACGGCAGCACCGCGAGGAAGCCTTCGACGAAGGCGTTGTTGTCCTCGCGCAGCTCCATCACGGACTGCTGCGAATCCACCAGCGCGCCCAGGTAGAACAGCCCGGAGCCCTGGCCGTCCGGCAGCGAATACGCGGACGTGCTGAGCGAGCGCGTCGTGCACTGCCGCGCGCCCAGCGCGTCCACGGTCAGGCTGCCCAGGGACACCTGGGAGGTGAGCGTTCCGGCGCCGGGGAGGCTCAGCGTGGACTGCGTGGAGAGGATCAGCTCCACCTGGCTGCTCCAGTCCAGGTCGCTGGTGCCCTGGTTGCAGATCGTCACCTGCGTGGTGAACAGCTCGCCCCTCCGCACGGAGAACGGCGCGGTGACCTGCGTGACGACCAGGTCCGGCGCGTTGCCCACGCCGATGCGGCCCCGCACGAAGGTGTCGTTGTCCGTGCGCAGCTCGTCGAGGTACCCCGCGCCGTCCACCGCGGCGCCCAGGAAGAAGGCCGCGGACGGCGAGGCCCCCTGCGGCAGGGCGACCTGGAAGCTCTCCTCGCGCGTGGCGCACGCGTTCACGGGCAGGGCCGGAATCTCCACGATCCCCAGCCGCGCCACGCTGGGGGACGACTCGATGGAGCCGCCGTACCACGGCGCCTGCGACAGCGTGGGCTCCGTGGAGATGACGATGGACACCGTGCGCGACATCGAGGGCATCGTCCCCTGGTTGCAGACGGTCACGGGCACCGTCATCGCCGAGGATTGCTGGACGCTGGCCGGTCCCCCCATCGCGGTGATGACGAGGTCCGGCGCGGCCCCCACGGCCATGCGCTCCGGGCTGATGAAGGTGTTGTTGTCCTCGCGCACCTCGCCCAGGGTCGCGTTCGGGTCCAGGGTGATGCCGACGTGGAACAGCTGGCCCTCCATCCCCGGGCCACCGCCGTGGACAAAGGCTTCCACGGGGAAGGTGACACAGGCGTGCGCCCCCACCTGCGGGAGGGACACGTCCGCCAGCAGCTCTTCATAGGGCGGCGGAGGCGCCCCCGGCGAAGGCTGAGGCAGCGAGGGGGTCGTGAGCAGGTGCAGCGTCGCCCGCGTTCCGGACGACGTGGGCTGCGCGCCCTGGTTGCAGACCGTGACGGTGGCGGTGAAGGGCAGCCCGGGCAGCACGCCGGAGGGTGCCGTCAACGCCGTGGCGACCAGGTCCGGCCCGTTGCCAATGCCCAGCCGTCTCCCGACGTGGACGTTGTTGTCATGGCGCAGCTCGGGCTGGCCCGGGTTCGGGTTCACGACGGCGCTCAGGTACACGGGCTGCTCCGGGGAGGCTCCCGGCGGAAACATGGAGGACATCGTCCGCGTCAGGTTCGTGCACTGGCCCGCCTGGAGCGCCCCCACGGTGCCCTCGGCCAGGATGAACTGGTTGGGAGCGGGGAACGGCGCAGGAGTCTCCTGTGCCGGCAGGTTCCAGGTCTCGTCCGTGGACACGATGAACACGACCTGGGCGTAGTTCGAGGGCTCGGTGCCCACGTTGCAGACGCGCGCGCTGGCGGCGAACGACTCCGACGGCGCGACGGTGTCCGGCGCCTCCAGGGAGGTGATGCTCAGGTCCGGACCGGAGCCCACGCTCATCACGCCCGCCACGCGGGTGTTGTTGTCCTCGCGCAGCTCCTGCATCAGGGCGTACGGGTCGACGATGGCGCCCAGGTACAGCGGCTGCGACGGAGGAGCGCTGTACGGCCGCGTCGCCTGGCCGCTGAGGTCCTGCGTGAGGCACGCTCCCGCGTCCAACGGGGGCACGTCCAGCAGGCCCACGAACGACCGGGTGTCATTGGACGGAGGCGGGCCCCCCTGCGAGGACGGCGCCTGCAGGACGTCCTCCGTGCTCAGGTAGACCTCCACGGGGACCGTGTTGTTCATCGCCTGCGTCCCCACGTTGCAGACCTTCACCCGGGTGGTGAATGTCTCGTTCTGCCGCGCGCTGGCGGGTCCCTGGAGCTCCGCGACGACGAGGTCGGGCCCGTTGCCCATGCCCACCAGCCCCGCGGCGAAGCCGTTGTTGTCCACGCGCGTCTCCTGCGCCTGGGTGGTGACGACCGCGCTCAGGTTCCAGGTCTCGGGGATGAGCGCAGGGCCCGCCGGGTACGGGCGCATGGCCTGGAAGGTGGCGCTGCGCGTGACGCACTGCCGGGGATTCAGGGGCGCGGACGACGTCACGTGGCCCTGGAAGCCGTAGCCGGGCACGGGGTTGGTGTACTGCGAGGGCTCCAGCACCGGGGGCGCCGCGTCCAGGGAGAGGAACAGCGAGACGCCGTGGTCGGGCACGGGGTCGAGCCCCACGTTGCAGACCGTGTAGCTGGCGGTGAAGGACTGGCCGTCCCGGAGGTTCGCGGGCGCCTCCACGTCGGTGACGACGAGGTCCGGGGCCGTTCCCACGCCCACCCGGCCCTGGGTGAAGACGTTGTTGTCCTCCCGCAGCTCCTGGGTCATCCGGTCCGTGTCGATGGCCGCGCCCAGGAACAGGGCCTGGCCTGGCCGGGCATCCGAGGGCAGCGACGCGTGGGCGTTCACCGGCACCGTCGTGCACTGACCGGCCTCCAGGAACGACACAGTCGTGCCGCCCACGGGGACCTGGGTCCGCGTGGACGTCGGCCAGAGCTGCGTCGGGAAGTCCACCGCGTCCTGCGTGGAGAGGAACAGCTCCAGGTGGGTGGAGCCGCCCACGTATTCGGTGCCCACGTTGCAGACCCGCGCTTCGACGGGGAACGAACCGTAGGGCGCGACGTTGGCGGGCGCCTTCAGCGACCGCACCACCAGGTCGGGGCCGTTGCCCAGGCCCACCAGTCCCTTCACGAAGGTGTTGTTGTCCTCGCGCAGCTCCGGTTCGTACGGTGAGCCCGACACGGTCGCGCCCAGGTACAGCGGCGCGCCCGGCTGCCAGCTGGAAGGCGCGAACGACGTGCCGGAGAGCTTCACCGTGGTGCACTGGCCGGCGTCCAGCCCCATCAGCGTCTGCGTGGCGCCGAGGTCGGTCTCGGTGGTGGGCGACGGGTTCTGCGGGGCCGGGGTCAGCGACGGCTGGGTGGCCAGGCGCACCGCGACGGTCGCCTGCGAGCTGAACTCCGTGCCCACGTTGCACACCGTGGCGGACGTGCTGGCCTGGGCTCCCTGGCGGAAGCTGGAGGACCCCACCACGTCGGTCACCACCAGGTCGGCTCCGGTGCCCACGCCCATGCGGCCCGCGACGTACGCGTTGTTGTCCTCGCGCAGCTCAGGCTCGTACCCGGCGGCATCGACGATGGCGCCCACGTACAGCGGCTGCGTGGGCAGGTAGGCGTCCGGGGGACGCTGGGCGGTGGCCTGCGCCCGGACCAGGATGCAGCCGCCCGCATCGAGCAAAGGCACGAAGGCCTCGCCCACCTTCACCTGCGACAGAGACGGCGAGCCGGGCCCCGGGATGCTCAAGGTGGCCTGGGTGGAGAGGAAGATCTCCGCCTGCGTCGACGAGGCGACCTGGGTCCCCACGTTGCAGACGCGCACGTCCGCGAGGAAGCCCGTGGCGTCGCGGACGTTGGCGGGGGCCTTCACCTCGGTGACCACCAGATCCGCTCCGTTGCCCACGCCCATCAGGCCCCGGACGAAGCCGTTGTTCGTCTCGTTCAGCTCCTGCACCTGCTGGCCGGTGTCGACGCTGGCCCCCAGGTAGAGGGCGGTGGTGGGCGTCTGGCTGGGAGGGGACATCGCATATCCGGACACGGTGCTCGTGACGCACGCTCCGGGGTCCACCGGCCCCACGTCCACCTCGCCCACGGTGACCTGCTCGGAGGTGGGCGGGCTATCCGGCGCGGGCACCTGCTGCGTGGGGGTCGTGGACAGGTACACCTGCAGGAGCGTGGGCCCGCCGTAGGGGAAGGCGCCGGTGTCACCCCGGTTGCAGACCTGCGCGGTGACGGTGAGGGGTCCCCCTGGCGGACGCTCTGGGGCGCGTCGAGCCGGGTGATGACCAGGTCCGTTCCCTGGTCCAGGGAATGGCTTTGACCGCGGGTGAGCTTCGCGTCGGACGACGCGCCCTCGCTTCCGCAGCCGGTGACGACGAGCGTGCCCGCGATGAGCAGACACGCGCGTCTCCATGACGGCGATGGCCGTGACATGAGTTCTCCTTGGGGATGGGTGAAGTCCTCGAAGCACAGGCCGCCAGGCCCGGCTCGGCGCCACGGGACATCCAGGGGAGTCCCTCAACGGCGCAATCCCTATGAAATTCAAACCAGTCACGACGAAAGCGCGCGGACTTGAAAAGACAAACACCGGCCGGGGTGCGGGTGCACCCCGGCCGGCAATTCCATGCCAAGGAATTGGGAATGCCGAGTGCGAATCCCTTACTGGGCCTGCCCGATGGACGTCGCCATCGTCAGCGCGTTGTTGTCCTCACGCACCTCCAGCAGCGCGTTCGGCGCGTCGACGAGGGCGCCCAGGTAGAGGGGCTGTCCGGGCGTGGCCGCGGGGGGCCGGACCAGGGAGCCCTGCACCGGCAGCGTGGTGCACTGGCCCACGTCCAGCGAGGACACCATGACGCCGCCCACGGGCAGCTGGACCTGGGTGAACGGCGGCTGGCCCTGCCCGGGCGTGTAGAGGGCCGTCTCCGTGGAGATGACCAGGTCCAGCGGCACGGAGCCGTACAGGGACATGTTGCCCTCGTTGCAGACCTGCACCTGCGCGGTGAAGGCGCTGTACTGCGGTAGGCCCGTGGGCGCCGTCACCGAGCGGACCACCAGGTCCGGGCCGCTGGCCACGACGATCCGCGACGTCACGCGGGTGTTGTTGTCCTCGCGCAGCTCCACCACCTGGTTGGCGGGGTCCACGCGGGCCCCCAGGAGGCGGGGCGTGCTGGGGTCCGCGGTGGGCGCCGCGGACGCGGAGCCGCTCACGGGCGTGGACACGCACTGGCCCACGGCGAGCGGAGGCAGGGAGGCCCCGCCGACGGGGGACTCCGCATACGGCGGAGGCGGGAACACCGTGGACAGCGTCTCCTCCTGGGTCAGGACGCCCATCACCTGCGAGGGCCCCGCCGCATCGGTGCCCACGTTGCAGACCGTTACGGTGAGGGTGAGGGGACCGTTGGGGATGGCGCTGGCGGGGCCGGTGACGTCCGTCACCACGAGGTCCGGGCCATTGCCCACGGTGATGGGGCCGGCGACGCGCGGGTTGTTGTCCTCGCGCAGCTCCACCTGCTGCTGGTTCACGTCCGCCTGGGCCACCAGGTACAGCGGCTGCGTCGGCGAGGCCTCCGGCGGGAGGACGGCGTACACCGTCTTCGGGTACAGCGCGCAGGCGCCCGGCGACAGCGACGACACCTCCACCGTGCCCACCTGCACCTGGGACGGCGGCGGCGGGCCCTGCACGGGCGGCGTCACGGTGGGCGTGGTGGACAGGAAGAGGCCCACCGTCGAGGGCGGCGCGAAGTCGTTGCCCTCGTTGCAGACCTTCACGTCCGTCCAGAACGAGGTGGAGGACTTGAGGCTCGCGGGCGCCGTCAGCGTGCGCACGACGAGGTCCGGGCCGGACCCCAGGCCGAAGCGGGACAGCGGGGACACGTTGTTGTCCTCGCGCAGCTCCTGGAACGACGCCATCGGATCCACGATGGCGCCCACGTACAGCGTCGGGTTCGGCATGACCGTCCCGCCCGGCACGTTGGGGGTGCCGTTCAACAGGCGGGTGACGCACTCGCGCGGCTCCAGCGCCGGCACGGTGAGCGTGCCCATCGGAATGCGGGACATGGGCGGCGGGCCCGCGACGACGCTCAGCGACGGCTCATTCGTGACGTACACCTCCATGGGCACGTCGGAGGACCGCGTCGTGCCCACGTTGCAGACCTTCGCGGACACCGTGAACGGCCCGGAGAGCGGCGCGTTGGTGGGGGCGTCCAGCGTGACGACGGTGAGGTCCGGTCCGTAGCCCACGCCCACGAGCGTGTCCGCGCGCGTGTTGTTGTCCTCGCGCAGCTCCATCACCTGGTTCGGCATGTCCACGACGGCGCCCAGGTACAGGGGCTGCTCGGGAGGGCTCATGGGCGGAGGGGTGGCGGAGCCCTGCACGGTGCCGGTGGTGCACTGGCCGGTCGCCAGCGCGGGCACGCTGAAGTTCCCCACCGGCGCCTCCGTGTAGGGGCGGGGGCCCGGCCCCCGGGCCGCCAGCGACGGCGCCGTGGACAGGAGCACCATCACGTCGGCCGGGTTGGACGACGCGGTGCCCGTGTTGCACACCGTCACCTTCGCCTGGAGCGGGTCGCCCGGGCGCACGCTCGCGGGGCCCGTCACGGCGCGGACGGTGAGGTCCGGTCCGTAGCCCACGCCCACGCGGCCTGCACGAACGCGTTGTTGTCCTCGCGCAGCTCCATCACCTGGTTCGCCCCGTCCACGAGGGCGCCCAGGTACAGCGGGGCGCCGGGCGTCGCGGCGGGAGG
>NZ_JBKGHJ010000456.1:0-6749 GCF_046520365.1 Corallococcus sp. 4LFB | reverse complement strand
CCCCGCGAGCGCCACCAGGCAGTTGCGGATGTCGCCCGGGGGCAGCGCGCCGTGCTGGCGGCGCAGGCGGCCGGAGCTGCCGCCGTCGTCGCTCATCGCCACGACCGCGGTGATGTCCACGCCGGGCTGGCCACCCCTGGGGGCCGCGCGGCGGGCCAGCCCCTTGAGCACCATGGGGAGGCCCGTGCCGCCGCCCATCGCGACGATGCGAGTGGGGCGGTCCATCGGCGCCTGCAGCAGCTCGTTGCGATCGACGTTCTGCGCCTTGTTGCGCGCGTCGTCCTGGCTCCACGACTCCGACAACGGCGCGTCCACATCCATGCCCACCATGTTCCGACCCCCTCGCCCATCCCAATCCATGGCCCCACCCTTGGCATCCCGGCCTCCCCCGACAACCGGAGGCCGCGGATGGTCACAATCACACACGGCTCAACCAGGCTACCGAGCACCCCGCCCCAACAGCACGTGCCGGACGGTGTGGAAGATAATGCCGACGTCCAGGAACAGCGACCCGTTCTTCACGTAGTACAGGTCGAACTCCAGCTTGTTGCGCGCGTCCTCCACGGAGGCCCCGTAGGGGTAGCGGATCTGCGCCCAGCCCGTGATGCCCGGCTTCACCGCCTCGCGCAGGCCGTAGAACGGAATCTGCTGCTTGAGCTGCTCGGTGAAGACGGGACGCTCCGGACGCGGGCCCACGAAGCTCATGTGGCCCAAGAGCACGTTGAACACCTGGGGAATCTCGTCGATGCGCGTCTTGCGGATGAACTTGCCCACCCGCGTGACGCGGTCGTCGTTGGAGCGCGCCCACACCGCGCCGTTCTTCTCCGCGTCGGTGCGCATGCTGCGGAACTTCCAGAGCGGATACGCCTTGCCGCCCAGGCCCACGCGGTCCTGCTGGTAGAAGACGGGGCCCTTGGAGTCCAGCTTGATGGCCAGCGCCACCAGGATGAGGAAGGGCGCCGCCATCAGGAGCAGCAGCGACGCCACCGCCACGTCGAACACGCGCTTGAAGGCCCGGCGCAGGGGCGACACCGTCATCTCATCCGCGAAGGCGAAGTCGCTGGCGCGCAGGAACTGCACCGGGATGCGGCGCAGCACGCGCTCGCAGAAGCCCGCCGCGTCGTACACCCGCCGCCCGTCCAGCCGGCAGCGCAACAGCGAGTCCACCCAGTTGGCGCCGCGCATGTCGTCCGCGGCCTGCACCACGTAGGAGGCGTTGAGGCGGGACGCCATCGCGTCCAGCGGCTCCTCCACCTTGCGCGGCTCCACCAGGGCCACCACGCGGAAGGACCCCTCGCCGCCATCTTCAATCGCGCTCGCCACCGCGCGGGCCTTGAGGCCGTCACCGACGACGAGCACCGCGTCGGGCTCCCCCACCAGCGCCCGGATGGAGACGCGCACCACCAGGGTGCCGGCCAGGGCGCCCATCGCGCCGCCCAGGAGCGTCCCGGGAGGCAGCACCACCGGCAGGGCCAGCGGCAACAGCAGCATCACCCCGCCCGCCACCATCGCGGTGACGCCCGCGGCCTTGAGGAAGCGGTAGCCGCGCGTCCGGTCCTCGGCCGCGATGCGCAGGTCGTACAGGTCCAACAGGTACAGCGTGAACTGGAAGGTGACGACGAAGGCCAGGCCCAGCCCCACCAGCGTCGGCCACATCGTGGCGAACAGGGGCTGGGAACCCAGGGGCGCGAAGAGGGCCGCGCAGGCCGCGGCACCCGCGACACAGGCCAGCGCGATCGCCGAGGACTCGGCAAGGAAGAACGTCAACTTCTTGGCTGAAAAGTAGTGATGGAAAACGCGAAGCACGTGACTCCTCCAACCCCGACCCGCCGCCACTCCAGAGGCCCCCCGCCCTTCGCGCCTCATCGGCGCGAGGAGCGGGTCGGGCCTTCGAAACACTCCACCTCGACTGCCGCGCGCTACTTCTTCACGTAGTTCTTCAGGTACGGGGTCGCGTTCACTTCCGCGCCGTTGAGCACGCAGCCCACCAGCGCCGCGCCCGCCAGCTGCTCCACCGCCTGGTTCACCACCTTGGAGGGGGTGACGTTGGCGCGGATGACCATCAGCACGCCGTCCATCTGGTGGCCCAGGATGGCCGCGTCCGCGAACGGCAGCGTGGGCGGCAGGTCCACGTACACCTCGTCGAAGCCCTCGCGCACCGCCTTGAGGAACTGCTTCATGCGGGCGGAAGCCAGCACCTGGGTGCTCTCCTCCGGCGTGCCGCCGGCGGGGATGACGGCCAGCCGCGTGGAGTTGAAGCGGCGCACCACGTCGCGCACGTCGCACTCACCGGCCAGCAGCTCCGCCAGGCCCTGCTTGTTGCGCATGCCCAGCGTGGGGGCCACCTGCCCCCGGCGCAGGTCCGCGTCCACCAGCAGGATGCGGCGCTCCGGGTTCGCCCGGGCGGCGGCCAGGGCCAGGTTCACGCTCGTCACCGTCTTGCCCTCGCCGGGCATCGCGGAGGTGAGCGCCACCACCTTCATCGGGCGCTGCTCGCGCATCCGCTCCAGGCGGTAGTACAGGGTGCGGTACTGCTCGGCGGCCGCGGAGGCAGGGGCCGTGAGCGTCACCACCCGGCGGTCCACCGCGTTGCCGGAAGTCGCGTTGTCATCCACGCGGGGGAGGAAGTTACCGGCCCGCTCCATCGTCGAATCCATCTGGGTTCTCCAATCCTTTCCGTAAGGGGGCGGCAATTAATTCAGGGACGTCGGCGAGGAGACGCTGTTCTTGCTCCCAGCCATTGGCATCAGGATCCGCTTCTCCGTCTTGCCCTGCATGTTCGGGACCACCGCCAGGACAGGGAGCGTGATGCGCTCGCGGACCTCGGTGCCGTCGCGCAGGCTGTCGTCGCGCATCTCGAGCACGGTGCCGGTGAGGACGCCCAGGGCCAGGGCCACCAGGGCGGCGATGAGCAGGCCGCTCATGCGGTCCGGGCGGGCCGGGGAGGAAGGCACCCCGGCGGGCGAGATGACGTTGAACAGGCTCTTGGCGCTCTTGGCCTCCAGCTCCTGGGCGATCTCCGCCTCCACCTTGCGGCTCACCACGCTCTGGTACTTCGTGCGGGCGATTTCGTAGTCCCGGTTCATCACCGCCAGCTCCTGGGCCCAGCGCGGGGTGTTGTTCAGCCGCGCCTGGTACGCCTCGGCCTGCTTCTGGAGGTCCACGATGTCCTTCTGGATGTTGCCGATGAGCGTGGACACGCGGACGCGCTCGTTGCGCTCGGCGAACATGCGGCCCTCCGCGTCCTTGCGCTGGGCGCTGATGTTCCCCAGCTCGCGCTCCATCCGCTTCACCTCCGGGTGGTCCTCCGTCCACTGCGTCCTGGCCTGGGTGAGGGTGCGGGACAGGCCGCTCTCCGCCGCCTCCAGCCGGCCGGCCTCGCTGTCCGCGGCGTTGCGGGCGCGGGCCAGGTCGGAGCGGCGCGCCTCAGCGGTGCGCAGCTCCTCGGACTTCGTCTGCAGCTGGGCGCTGATGCGCTCCAGGCCGCGCATGTTCATCTCCATCTGCTCGGGCAGCTCGCCCAGGTGGTCCACCTTGAACTTGGAGATGCGGCCCTCCCAGGCGGACACGGCCTTGCCCATGGAGACCATCTCCTCGGTGAAGAGGTCGGTGGCGCGCGCGGCCTGCGTCTGGCGGATCTTCAGCGTCTCCTCGGAGAAGATGGCCGGCAGCCGGTTGGCCACCTGCGCCACCACCTGCGGGTCGCGGCCCGCGTAGGTCAGCTCGAAGGCCGTCTCACCCTCGACGCGCACGGTGAGGTCCTTGCGCATCTGCTCGACCGCCGCCTCGACGCCCCGCTCGGAGACCAGCTCCGGGTAGAGGTTCATCTCCTCGATGGCCTTCTGGAGCACCGGCCGAGCCAGGAGCTCCTGGCGGACGGTGACGAGCCGCTGCTCGATGAGCTCGCTCACCGTGCGCTGGACCATCTCCTCGCCGGGGCGCTGCGGCTCCACACGCACCACCACGGACGCTTCATAAATGCTCGGACGGGTCATCACGATGGCCGCGCCCAACACGAAGATTGCTGCAGCGATCGCCCCCACCAGGGCCTTGCGGCGCCACAGCGCCGAAAGCATCTGGTCCGCCGTCATCCCACGCTCCATGATCCGCTCCTCCATGCCTCGAACTCGAAAGTTGCCTACCAAGCTGTCATGACCAGACGGAGGGCGAACACGTTGCGTGTCAGGTCCCCCGCCCCAGCGACATCCGCCGCACCCACCTGCGCGATGCGGTCGAACGCCCCCTGCAGCGCCAGCTTCCGGCTCAGCCGGTACTCGACGCCGCCCCCCACCGCATAGCCCTGCGACACGTTCGTGGTGTTGCGCCACTCCGTGTAGTTCTCACCGGGCGCCGTCCCGTTCCGGAAGAAGCTGGCCGCCCCGAAGGCCGACAGCTTCTGTGAGAACCGGTGCGCCCCCATCACCGACGCGTAGTCCGCCCACACCGCGCCGGAGAACCCGCTGGCCCCCACCAGGTCGTGCCCCATGGCGAAGCCGAAGTCGCTGCGCTCGCCCTCGCGCACCAGCTCCAGCGCCACGCGGGGCAGCCACCCGCCGCGCGACACGTCCGACGGCTGGTAGCGCACCGGCCCGCCCCGGAGGGTGAGCGTGGTGGGCCGCGTCAGCCGGTAGCGCAGGGCCGCGGCGGCGCCGTGCGCCTGGCTGTAGTCGCCGGCGTACAGGAAGCCCTGGTAGCGGTACTCGGCGCCCAGGGACAGCCGGCGCGTGCTGCGGTACCACAGCTCCACCGACGGCGTGTGCGCGTAGCCCGCCACCCGGCCCGGCTCGATGATGCGCGTCGCCTCGAAGGCGTAGCCGGCGCGGACGTCCATGCGCTCCGTGACGCGCCCCGTGAGCCCCACCTTCGTCGTCGCATAGAAGGTGGGCGCCGTGGAGCGCGCCAGGCCGTCACGCGGCAGCGACGTGGGGTCGGTGACGCGGAACACCTTGGCGCTGGCGTCCAGCCGCAGCCGGCGGGACAGCACGTCCCGGAAGCCGACGCCCGCGCGGTGGTCCACCGTCGTCTTGCCGGAGCCGTGCCGCGCCAGGAGGTCCGTGGCGTAGAACGAGTCGAGCGTCAGCTGCTCGTTCTTCACGTCCAGGCCCACCCGCGGGGACAGCTTCGTCATGAACTGTCCGTTGGTGCCGCCAGACCCCAGACGGATGTCGTTGTCGAAGCGCTCCTCCGCCGTCAGGCGCAGCCGCGGCTCCAGGATGGTGGCCGCCTGCGCGGCCGGCGCGGCGATGAGACAGCCTGCAATCACTGCCCGCTTCCAGTTGCCCCTCACCGCCGCCCTCCCGTCCATACCCACGCCCACGTTCGCTGCTTCCGGATGTCTGTCTTTGAAGGCCGCGCGCCCGCCCCGCTTCACGGGACGACGACGGTGTCACCCGGTCGCAGGATGACGCTCGCGCCTTCGGGGGAGACCAGGTCGCTGTAGCGCACCGGGATCTGTCCGCCCTTGCCGTCCGTGCGGATGACGACGATGCCGTCGGAGTTGGCGAAGTCCGTGAAGCCGCCGGCCAGCGCGATGGCCTGGAGCAGCGACACGCGGCCGCGCAGCGGGTAGGCGCCCGGGTGGGCCACTTCCCCCGTCACGAAGACGCGGCTGCTGTTGACCTCGCGGACGATGACCGTCACGCGCGGCTCCTGCACGTACGCCTGGAGGCCCGACTTGAGCGCCTCCGCCAGCTCCGTGGGCGTCTTGCCCGCGGCCTGGATCTCACCCACCATCGGGATGGAGATGAAGCCGTCGGGGCGCACCGGCACCGTGCGCGACAGCTCCTGGTCGCGCCAGACGCTCACGTCGAGCACGTCCTCGCGGCCGATGCGGTAGGGCTGCTCCGCGTTGTCGACCTTCAGCGTCTGCTGGTGAGCACAACCCGACAGGAGGAGCATCCCCATCACCGTCCAGAACCCCGTGCGCCGAATTCCCATCTTCCGCTCTCCTTCGTTCGACTGATGTCCGCGCGGGCCACCGTTCACACGCCCTGAAGGGCCGGGTGGCTCGCTTCTGGCGGAGGCTCTTAGCAGCGCGTGTGCCAGCGACCGGGGGGAGGGAAAACCCTTGGAATGCAGTGGGTTACGGCGTGCCACATCAGGCGCACATGAGCGCATCCGGGAAAAATTCCGGTCCTACCCCGGTGTTCTCCCCTGTGCTTTCTGCCGATCGCTTCCACGGGGTGGAAGAGGATTGCCCAACGTGCACCCCACACCTTCCACTCCATTTCACACCTCCCCCGAGGCCCCCGTGCCAATGGCCTGGCACGCGCCTTGAAGAGGGGGTGTGCGTCGGACAGCGGTAGTGGTTCAGGGGTCCAATTCAGTCCAGAGGGGGACAGCGGATGGGCAAGGTGGCAGGGGCGGTGGGGGTGGTCTTCATGCTCGGAACCAGCATCGTGGGGCTCCTGGGGGCCTCGCTGGGCAACGGCATCGAAGCGGGCGTGCTGGGCATGGTCGGCCTGGCCCTGTACGGGGGCAGCGCGCTCTTCAATGGCAAGGCGGCGGAGCCCGCGGGCGTCGCGAAGCAGGCCTAGCGCCGCGCGGCCGACAGGCTGAAACGCTGTAAGGATTCACGGGCCTTCGGGCCGGATCAGCGAAGTGGGAAGCCAGACCTCCCCCGCTCCCGGCCCGTGGGCCCTTGTCATGTCCGGGCGCTCCCCTCTTCCTTCAGGGTTGGCGCGGCCCGGCCTCCGGCGCGCGGGGGGCGGGAGCCTCCGGGAGGGCCCGCGGCGTCGCGGCGGGAAGCG
>NZ_JBKGHJ010000455.1:0-6750 GCF_046520365.1 Corallococcus sp. 4LFB | reverse complement strand
GAGCCCGGCGACGACGTGTCCGGCACCCGCACCTGGCGCAACCTCGTGCGCCTGCTGGACGGCGTGCGCACCGCGAGCGGCGTGCGGCGCGTGTACGCCGTGGATACGCGGGGCCGCGTGCGCGCGGACGCGGGCGGCAACCTGCCCGTGGGCGCCGAGGTCCCGGACCTCGCGCGCGACCGGCTGGAATTGACGCGGGTTTTCGCCGGCAAGCGCGCCGCCAGCCAGGTGCTCTTCACCGGCTCCGACGGGCTGCTCTACAAGACGGGCTACGCGCCCGTGGTCCAGGACGGACAGGTGGTGGGCGCCATCGGCGTGGAGGGCAGCGCGGCCTTCTTCGGGCCGCTGCGGCGGCTGTGGCGCACGTTCGTCATGGCCAGCGCCGTGGCGCTCGTCGCGCTCGCCCTCATCGCCGTCATCACCGCGCGAGGGCTGGCCCGCCCGCTGCGGCGGCTGATGGACTCCGCGCTGCGCATCGGCCGGGGGGACCTGACCACGCCGGTGCCTCCGGAGCCCACGCGTGAGATTGGCGTGCTCGCGCGGGAGCTGGAGGTCATGCGCGGCGCGCTGGAGAGCCGGGACCGGCAGCTCAAGCTGATGCTCGCGGGCGTGGCCCACGAGGTGCGCAACCCGCTGGGCGGCATCGCGCTCTTCTCCGGCCTCCTGCAGGAGGACCTCCGCGCGGGCGCGCACGCGGACGCGAACAGCCACGTGGACCGCATCCAGCGCGAGGTCGCCTACCTCCAGCGCATCGTCGAGGACTTCCTCGCCTTCGCCCGGGAACAGCCGCTGGCGCGCGCGCCCATGGAGGCGTCCGACCTCGTCTCCAACGCGTGCGAGCTGCTCTCCGCGGAGGCCCAGGGCAAGGGCGTGTCCCTGGACATGTCCGCCGCGCCCGCGCACCTGGAGGCGGATGGCAGCCTGCTCACCGCCGCGCTCGTGAACCTGGTGAAGAACGCCGTGCAGGCCGCGCCCGCCGGCAGCCGCGTGCGCGTTCGCGGCGAGCTGCGCGACGGGCGCTACGCCATCGACGTCCAGGACTCGGGCCCCGGCGTGCCCGAGGCCGAGCGCGAGCGCATCTTCGAGCCCTTCTTCACCACCCGCGAGCAGGGCACCGGCCTGGGCCTGCCGCTCGCGCGCAAGATTGCCCGGGCCCACGGCGGCGAGCTCGCGCTGCGCTCCACCCCGGGCGACACCGTCTTCACGCTGACGCTGCCCTGTCCCGCTCCCGGGCCGGAGGCGGCAGCGGCGCGGTGAGCGGCACCACGTCCTGGACGTCGAACTGCAGCGCCATCTGCCCCACCTCCCCGGAGACGACCTGCAGCGTCCGCGTGGCCTCCTGCGTGGCGGACAGCCTGCGCAGGGTGCCGTCCATCAGCTGCGACAGGTCCGCGATGGCGGTGGCGATCTGCGCGAAGGCGGCGTTCTGCTGCGTCACCGCGTTGGCGATCTTCCGCGCCGCCTCGGAGCTCTCCTGCGAGCTGCGCGACAGCGCGCGCAGGGACTCGCCGGAGGCGCGCATCTGGTCCAGCCCGGTGGCCACCTGATGGACGCCCTGCTCGCTCATGGCGGCCGCGTCGCGGATGCCCTGGCCAATCTCCGCGAGGATGTTGCGGATGCGCCGTGTGGCCTGGACGGATTGATCCGACAGCCCGCGGATCTCCCTCGCCACCACCGCGAAGCCCCTGCCCGCCTCGCCCGAGCGCGCCGCCTCGATGGCCGCGTTCACGGCGAGCAGGTGGGACTGGTCCGCGAGGTCCTTCACCGCCTCCGTGATTTCACCAATCTGCACCGTGCTCTCCTCCAGCTTCGACAGCCGCTGCTGGATGCCGGACACCGCGCCCCGGATGGCCGCCAGCCCCTCCAGGCTCAGGACCACCGCGGCCTCGCCCTGCTGGCCCAGGACCTCCGCGCTCCGGGCCACGCGCAAGACCTCCTCCGCGGAGTCCGCGGCAATCCTCGAGGCCCGCCGCAGCTCGTCCGACGTCACCTGCGTCTCGTGCAGCGCCGCCGCCTGCCGGGTGAGGCCCTGCTGCTGCTCGTCGTTCGACACGCGCAGGTCCGTGCCGGCCTCTCCCAGTCGCCGCGCGGAGGTCTGGAGCAGCCGGGGAAACCTCCGCAGCCGGGACAGCGCCCCGTTCATCCCCGACGCCAGGTCGCCCATCTCGTCCGTGGACACCCAGCGCGGCGAGCGGATCCGCCCGGACGCCAGGCCGGAGATGGCCTCGTGCACCGAGCCCGCGCTCGCCGCCTGACGCCTCGCCAGCATCCCCGTGGTGAAGGCCGGCAGGACGAACACCAGCGCGCCCACCCAGGGCAGCGCGAAGCCCAGGTCCGCGAACAGCGAGCTGCCCACGTCATCCAGCTGCGACGCGGCCCGCCACGCGCCATCCGCCAGCAGCACCTCCTTCAGGTGGGTGCGCACGCCCAGCAACTTCACCACCACCACGCACGCGCTCAGCACGACCGTGGCGAAGATGGTGGACAGGAACGTGAGCGGCAGGAACCACGACTGCCGGGGCCAGAAGAGGCCCGAGCCCGTGGGGGCCGTCTCCGGATGCGCATCCTGTTCGCGCAGCGCCCACGGCAGCGCCAGCCGCTCCAGCCCCAGGGCGATGGGGAACGCCACCACCACGCCGAAGCAGAACGCGATGAGCGTCCCCAGCCCCACCCGGAACCCGTCCTTGCCGAACCACAGACACACCGGGAGGCTGAAGAAGAAGCCGCCCAGCGTCCACGCCGCGCAGGTGGTGAAGACCATGGAGCGCCAGGGCAGCTCCAGGATGCGCCGCAGCCGGTCCCCCGGCCCGTCCCCGCCGTGACGCCGCAAGGCCCAGGCCGCCAGCCACCGCAGCGTCACGTAGGGATGGAGCAGCCCGAACACGAGGACGATGAACGGCAGGATGGTGGCCGTGACGAGCACCCCCTCCCGGCTCGACAGCCCCATCGCCATCGCGATGAGGTAGGCGCACACGATGGACGGGGGCAGCACCCACCGGAGGAACAACCACGTCCCACGCCAGGCCAGCTCCCGGATGTCTTCTGCTTCATTCATGTGCGTACGCCCCCCGTCCGGTCCGACGCAAAGGCCGGGCCGGCGTGTCTCGCGACTGCGTCATCACCACCGGCAAGAAGGCTGCTTCAGCCCGCGCGAAGGCTCACGCCTCGCCGCAGGACTCGAACACGCGCGCCAGCAACACCAGGGACCGGTGGGCCGCGACGCCCACGCGCGCCGGCTCTCCCGTTGTTACGTCCGTGGTCAGCTTGAGGATCTCCAGCGCCTCGTCCGGGTGCGCGTCGTCATAGCGGGCATGCGCGCGCAGCCACCGCAGCGCGTGCGCGTCCATGCGCATGCCGTCCCGGGCATACGCGGTGAAGGGCTCCACCACGGCGCGCGTCCAGACGCCGGTGACCCCCTCGATGGCCCAGTTGGACGCGGCGATGCCCTCCGCCAGCGACCCACCGAGGCAGGTGGCCAGCAGGTGCTGGTGGAGCGCCTGGACCTCCGGCGTCATCGGCGCCTCGAAGGCCCTGGGCGCGTCCACGCCCGCCGCCTGCATCCAGTCAATCCACCACTCGGCGTGACGGGCCTCCACGCCCAGGTTCTGCAAGAGCCAGCGGCGGATGCTGGCGTCACCGGGACGCAGGCCGTAGGTCGTCTTCGCCAGGGACAGCCCCATGTACTTGGGGAAGTGCTCGACGATGGGGAAGCACCGCACCAGGAATCGCTGCCAGGCGCCCAGGGGCGGATGCCGTCCCTCCGCCGTCTCCCGGAACAGCGTGGCCGTGCACGCCGCGTCCCACGCGGGCTTCAGCGAGTCCAGCATCGCCTCCATCCAGGGTGGATGCGGCGTGCGCCTCAACGCGGCGGGCTGGTAGCGCCGCAAGACGTCATCCTGCTTCAGCGACGAGACGGAAACCCCTGCTGGGACAAGAACCTGGGACACTCCGGCCGGAGACGACACGCGACGTGCTCCTGCCCGCGGATGGATGACAAGCCGTCATGGCCGCCCCCCTCCATCCCGAGCGTCACCACGGTGCCGGGATGTCTGTGTTTCATCCAGACCCCCTGCGACGCTCAACAGGCTGTCCAATGTTTGTTTGTCGTAAATCCCGCGAACGCCCATCCAACATTTCTTGTTTTCACGGTCTACGGCATCTTCCACCAGACATCCGCCGGGTATGGCCCACTCAAGACCCGGGGTGAAGAAGGTCGCGCGCCTTGAGCAGCATGCGCCGCAGCGGCGCTTCGTCCGCGCGCACCAGCGCCTCCTCCCACTCCAGCCACTGGATGCCGAACGACTCCGCGGGGTCGTGCGCGAGCGACTCCGGGTCTTCCGCCACCACCAGGTAGCGCACGTCCAGGTGGCGGTGCTCGGGCTCGTCCTTGCGCGCGGGGATGACGTGCACGTCCACGTCCAGCGGGCGCGGCGCCGTGGGGTGCGGGTGCACGCGGCACCCGGTCTCCTCGCGGGCCTCGCGCAGCGCCGTGGCCTCCATGTCGCCTCCGTCTCCGGCCTCCGCGTGTCCCCCGGGCTGCAACCAGCGCTTGAGCTTCGCGTGGTGCAGCATCGCCACCCGTCCGCCCGCCGCGTCCACCACCACCGCGCTGCCGGTGAAGTGCGCCTCCACCTGCGACCGGGAGAAGGGCTCCTTCAGCGACGCGGCGAAGTGGCGCATGCGCGCAAGGTCCTCGCGCTCCTTGTCGTCCGTCGGGACGTGGCGCGCGAGCAGGTCAGCGAGGGACGTGGAAACGGAGGCCATGCGCCCGGATAGACACCCACCGCGCCCGGGACGCCAGCCCTTTCACGGCGGCCCCGCGTGCGCCCCGGCCGGTCCGGTGTAGGGTGGCCTGGCGTGTGCATTGCGCCGGAGCCCACCCCGGCGACACCCCACCCCTCCTTCCCGAGCAGGCGCATGGCCCGCATCCTCGTCATCGACGACCACGACACCCTCCGCGAGGGCATGACCGTCACCCTCACCCGCTCCGGCCACACCGTGTCCGCGGTGAAGAGCGGGGCGGACGGGCTGGCCGCGTACAAGAAGGGCCCCTTCGACCTGGTCGTCACGGATTTGAAGATGGACGGCATGGACGGCATCGCCGTGACGCGCGCCCTCAAGCAGGCGGACCCGGGCGCCGTCGTCATGGTGGTGACGGCGTTCGGCACCATCGAGACCGCCGTGCAGGCCATGCAGCAGGGCGCCTACGACTTCATCACCAAGCCCTTCCCCCCGGAGGTGCTGCGCGCCAAGGTGGACAAGGGCCTGGAGCTGTCCGCCACGCGCCGCCAGGTGGAGCGCCTCACCGCCCGCACGGACGCGCACGACGCCGACGCCGCCCTCACCCACCGCGACATCGTGGGCGACAGCGAGCCCATGCAGAAGCTGCTCGCCCAGGTGCGCAAGGTGGCGGCCAGCGACGCCACCGTGCTCGTGCGCGGCGAGAGCGGCACCGGCAAGGAGCTGGTCGCGCGGATGCTCCACCAGCGCTCCCCGCGCAGGGACGGCCCCTTCGTCGTCGTGCACTGCGCGGCCCTGGCGGAGACGCTGCTGGAGAGCGAGCTGTTCGGCCACGAGCGCGGCGCCTTCACCGGCGCCGTGAAGCGCAAGCTGGGCCGCTTCGAGCTGGCCGACGGCGGCACCCTCTTCCTGGACGAGATTGGGGAGATTCCCGCCTCCGTGCAGACCAAGCTCCTGCGCGTGCTCCAGGAGAAGGAGCTGCAGCGCGTGGGCGGCGAGGAGACGCTCAAGGTGGACGTGCGCGTGGTGAGCGCCACGCACCGCGACCTCCAGGCGGAGGTGAAGGCGGGCCGCTTCCGCGAGGACCTCTACTACCGGCTGCACATCGTCCCGCTCACCCTGCCGCCCCTGCGCGAGCGCCCCGAGGACCTGCCCGCGCTCGCCCGCCACTTCGTCGCCAAGCACGCGCCCCGGGTCAACCGGCGCGTCACCGGCATCGACGACGCGGCGCTGCACGCGCTCACCCGCCACGCGTGGCCCGGCAACGTGCGCGAGCTGGAGAACGTGATGGAGCAGGCGCTCGTCTTCGCCGAGGGCGAGACGCTCACCCCGCAGGACCTGCCCTCGCACCTGGCTGGCCAGCCGCCGCGCATGGACGCGGGGCTGCCGGTGCCCCAGGGCGACCGCCCCCTGCCCGACATCCTGGAGGACCTGGAGCGCCAGCTCATCGCCCGCGCCTACGAGAAGGCCGGCGGCGTGAAGACGGAGACCGCCCGGCTGCTGGGCATCAAGACCTCCGCGCTGTACTACAAGCTGGAGAAGTACGGCTTCCTGCCGCGCGGCGAACGCCCCGAGGAGGGCTAGCCCCCAGCGAAGGGGCCCGCCCCCCGGCGGCCTCGGAAATCCGTCACCCCCGCCCCGGCCCCATGACTTTCCACCGTCCGGCCCACCCACCCCGCCCCACCCTGCCCGTGCAGGTGCCCGGAACCAGGGCGCTTTCCGCCGGACCTGGGAACGGAGTAGGAGGGAAGGACTGGCATCCGCCTTGCTGACGGTGTCCCCCCGATGATGTCGCGTGTCCTCCCCCTCCTCCTGTGCCTGCTCGTGGCCGCTCCCGCCGGGGCGACGTCCGGCCTGGAGCAGGCGCGCGCGAAGGCCCAGGCGGCGCGCACGGAGGCACGCACCCTGCGCACCCGGCAGCAGGGGCTGCGCGACGAGCTCAACGGGCTGGCCGCGCGCATCGAAGCCCTCAAGACCCAGCGCCAGGGGAAGCTCACCGCGGGCGACGAG
>NZ_JBKGHJ010000454.1:0-6787 GCF_046520365.1 Corallococcus sp. 4LFB | reverse complement strand
GACCTGGCCTCCAAGGTGCGCGCGAAGCGGTTGGACGTCGCGCGCCAGCGGCTGGCCGGCGGCGCGGGCGACGACTGACGACGCGCTGACGGCGCGGCACACCTGCCTTCGCGGCCTCTTGCGTCCCAAAGCGAAGCCCGCGAGGGGAGGGGCTCGAGGCCTCCTCCGCCGCGCGGGCCCGGGGTGCTACGGAGGCCTCAGTACCGTCCGCCGCCCAGCGCGGAGACGAGGGCGGACAGGACGCGGTTCTCCACGCCCCAGACGGCCTTGTTCATGCCCTTCACGCCCGCGCCGCGCATGTAGTCCGTGAAGTCGTGCAGGGCGGTGGAACGCTGCATGCGCTCGGTGCGGGCGGCGTAGAGCAGCGGCGTGTTGGGCGCGCCCGTGAGGCCCAGGTCGGGACAGGCCTCCGACAGCGCCGCGCGGTCGATGCCCGTCACCGCGGACAGCATCGCCACCGTGAAGTGGTGCACCGGCAGCTCGCGCGCGTTGGGCACGCGCTCCAGCACCTTCGCGCGCGACTCCGGGTCGGTGGCCAGCTTGTCCAGCGTCACCCGGGACATCTCCAGAATCTGCTCGTTGGTGACGTGCTTGTTGTCCAGGATGGCCCGGTCGAACAGGCTCTGCGGCGTGTCACCCTTGATGGTGATGTTCACGTCGGACAGGCGCTGACGCATGGTCTGGATGGCGCGCCCCACCTCCGTGTTCGCGCCCCCGCGCCACGAGCCCGGCGTCGCCTGCACCGGCGCCGTCGTCGCGCGGATCCGCGCCAGCTCCGCGCGGTTGAGCACGTCCGCGCGCGACGCCTCCGTGACCTGGTGGGCCCGGGCGGGCTGCGCGGCCGGCGCCTGCGTGCGGGACGGAGCGACGGAGGGGGCGGCGGGACGGTTGCGGATGGGCTGCGTCATGGAGGCACCTTCTACCCTGGATTTCGGAGTACCGGATTATCGCCGGGAGGGCAGGGGAGTTGCCTCCCGCGCCCCTCGCGGCGCGTGCGTTCCCCCCTCGGCCCGGTATGGTGCGCGCCATGTCCCCGCGCCTCCCCACCCAGTTCGCTGACCTGCTCACCCCGAAGGGCCGCCGCATTCTCGAAGGCCGAGACTCCGAGACGTGCGGGGCGCTGCTGGACCCCACGCGGCCCTTCATCGCGCTGCAGGGCGTCATCGACGTGAAGAAGGCGGCCGAGGCCCGGGACGTCCTGGACGCGGCGCTGCGGGACACGCTCGTCACCATGGAGGACCCCATCCCGGAGGACTCCATCTCCGGCATGGTGGAGAACTACACGGAGGCGCTGCCCAAGACGGTGCGCGTGCGCACCGCGCTCCTGGAGAGCCGGCGCTCGCGCTCGTGGCGCGCGGCGGAGGGCGTGGGGCTGGTGGGGCTGCTGCGCTCGGACACGTTCGCGGCCTTCGCGGCGGCGGTGAGCGGCCGGCCGCTCAAGCGGGGCTGGGGCATCCAGGTGCTCTGCTACGGGCCGGGCGACTACACGGGCCCGCACAACGACCACCACCCGGAGGAGGCGGACGCGCGCGACGGCTACGTGGACATGCACGTGAGCCTCACCCTGCCCGCCGTGGACCACCAGTACCTCGTGTACGCGAAGGACGGGCACTTCTCCGAGCTGACCAAGGTCAGCACCGTGGGCGGCATCACCGTGTACCGGCTGCCCTTCTGGCACTACACGACGCCGCTCGCCGCGAAGCCGTCCCGGGAGGACGCGGCCCGCCGCTGGGTGCTGCTGGGCACCTTCCTGGACGCGGCGCCCGGGACGCGCCCTTCCTCCACCATCCTGCCGGCGGGCGCCCCTCCGCCTGTCCGGGCGGTGACAGTCGGACGTGGCACCGGGGCCGGACGGCGTTAGCGTGCCGGGCCCATGAGCCCGACCGACATCGACACGCAGGCCAACGACCTCCTCCAGTACATCGACGCGTCGCCCACGCCGTACCACGCCGTGCGCGAGACGGCCCGCCGCCTCACCGCCGCGGGCTTCCGCGAGCTGGACGAGCGCGAGTCCTGGTCGCTGAAGCCCGGCGACAAGGTCTTCGTCATCCGCGGCGACACCAGCATCGCCGCCTTCCAGCTGGGCACGAAGCCCGTGGACACCACCGGCTTCCGGCTGGTGGGCTCGCACACGGACTCGCCCAACCTGCGCCTCAAGCCGAACGCGGCCGTCAACCGCCACGGCTACCAGCAGCTGGGCGTGGAAGTCTATGGCGGGGTGCTGCTGCACACGTGGACGGACCGCGACCTGTCGCTCGCGGGCCGCGTGGTGGCGCTGCACGACGGCCGCCCCCGGCACCACCTGGTGGACTTCCGCCGGCCGCTCCTGCGCGTGCCCAACCTGGCCATCCACCTGAACCGCGGCGTCAACACGGACGGCCTGAAGCTCAACCCGCAGGAGCACATGGTGCCGGTGCTGGGCCTGGAGAGCGCGGGCCCGCGGAGCTGCGCGCGCTGCTGGTGGAGGAGCTGGGCCGCGCGGGGGTGAAGGCCGCCGCGGACGACCTCTTGGGCTACGACCTGTGCCTCTATGACTTGCAGCCGTCCACGCGCTCCGGCCTGCACGGGGAGTTCCTGCACGCGCCCCGACTGGACAACCTGGCCAGCTGCCACACCGGGCTCACGGCGCTGCTGTCCGGCACGGACAAGCGCGAGGCCACGGTGGGCGTGGTGCTCTACGACCACGAGGAGTGCGGCAGCCGCAGCGCGCAGGGCGCCGCGTCGCCGTTCCTGAGGGACCTGCTGGAGCGCATCGTCCAGGGGCACTCGGACGGGCGCGCGGACGCGTTCCACCGGGCCATCCGCCGCTCGTTCCTGGTGAGCGCGGACATGGCGCACGCGGTGCACCCCAACTACTCCTCCATGCACGAGCCCCGGCACCAGCCGCAGCTGGGCGGCGGCCCGGTCATCAAGTCCAACGTCAACCAGTCCTACGCGACGGACGGCGAGTCGTGGGCGCACTTCGCCGCGCTGTGCAAGGAGGCGGGCGTCACGCCCCAGCACTTCGTCACCCGCACGGACCTGGGCTGCGGCAGCACCATTGGCCCCATCACCGCGGGGCAGCTGGGCATCCGCACGGTGGACGTGGGCAACCCCATGCTGTCCATGCACTCCATCCGCGAGCTGGCCGCCGCGTCCGACGTGGCCCGCATGGTGGCGGTGCTGACGCGCTTCTTCGCCTGAGCCTCCGGCCCTGACGGCCGCAAAGGAAGAAGCGGGCCCGGTGGTGACACCGGACCCGCCTCGGGGTGTTTCAGGAGGTCTTCAGCGGTGGGGCTAGTTCACGCCCACCGCGGTCCAGGCGTCCTTCACCTTCTGCACCTGGGTGGAGTCCGCGCCGTACAGGTCGGTGGCGGACTTGATGGTGGCCTCACGCGCCTGGGCGAACGTCGTCTTCGGCGTCATGTACGTGGTGAGGGCGCGGCCGAAGATCTTCAGGCCGTCCTCCATGCCGATGCCGCCCTTCACCTCCAGGCCGGAGGTGCGGTTCTTGCCGCCCTCCACCAGGAGGTAGAAGGCGTTGTTGGAGATGCCGCTGGAGCCGTGCACCTCCGTCTGCTTCGGGTAGTTCTTGTAGTTGTCGACCGAGTAGCCGTCCGAGGTCGGGTCGTTCATGTAGCGCAGGCCGTCCTCGGAGTTGCCGTTGTTCGGCGTCCACGCGGCCTCGCCCACGGTCCAGTTCCACTTGGCCTCGGGGTTCTTCTGCGCGGCGTACCACTCCACGCCCGTGCCGATGATGTCGGAGAAGGACTCGTTCAGGCCGCCGGACTCGCCGCTGTACACGAGGCCCGCAGTGCGCTCGGTGAGGCCGTGCGCGATCTCGTGGCCCGCGATGTCCAGCGTGGTGAGCGGGCCGGACTGCTTCCCGTCGCCGTCGCCGTAGCTCATCTTCTCGCCGTCCCAGTACGCGTTCACGTAGTTGTTCTTCACGTGCACGTAGTTGACGAGCTTCTCACCGGCGCCGTCGATGGAGTCACGGCCCAGGACGTCCTTGAGGAAGTCGTAGGTCATGGCCGCGCCGTAGTGCGCGTCGATGCCGGCCTTGGCGCGCGCCGGGTCCGTGGCCTCGCCCCACTTGTCGTTGTCGTCGGAGATCTTCGTCTGGCCGGACGCGGTGGACTTGTTGTTCGCGTCGTAGGTCACCACGCCCTTGCCGCGCGTCGAGTCCTCCAGCGAGTACGTGCCGTCCGCTTCCTTCTTGGTCTTCAGGTCCACGTGGCCGCTGTACATGGACACGTCGTCCGCGGTGCCCGCGGGCGGGTTCTGCGGATCCGTCGGCGGAGGCGTGGTCTCCTTCGCGGTGATGTTCAGGCTCCAGTTGTTCAGGGTGCCCGTGTCACGCGCGGCCTTGTCCTCGACGGTGAGCGTCCACTCGCCCTTGGCGCTCTCGCCCTTGAAGGCCTCGGAGAGGTCGAAGGAGCCCGCGATGTCGTCCTTGGAGCCGCCCTTGCGGTCCTGCACCACGGCGGACTTGCCGGAGGGGCTGGTCAGCGTGACCTTCAGGTCGCCGCTCCAGGTGTGCTTGACGTTGAGGTCCAGCTTGAGCTGGTCCACCGTCACGCCGTCCGGGATGTTGATCTTCGACTGGACCTGGCCCTTGTCCGGGATGGCGACGTTGGGGCTGGCCGTGCCGTTGACCAGGACGGGCGCCGCGGCGGACTTCGACCAGCCGCCGATCTTGTTGAAGCTCTCCAGCACCTTCCCGGTGTTGGCGTCGATGATGTAGTTCTGCTTCTTGGGCTTCTCCTGCCCGGCGATCTGCGTCACCTCCACCTGGTAGGCGGAGTGGTACTTGCCTTGCTGGTCCTGGTAGATGACGCGCTCGGAAGAGGGCTGCTTGTCGGCCTTGCCGCCCAGCTCCTTCTTCGCGATGTCGATGGCCTGCTGCGGCGCCAGCTTGGGCTTCTGCGAACCCAGGCCCGCGGGGATGGGGTTCTGCTCACCGGTGATGCTGGACACCTTGCCGTCCGCGCCCAGGTGGCTGATGAGCTGCTCGCCGAAGACCTTCACGCCCTCGTGCATGCGGTCCAGGCGCACGTGGGTCATGCCCAGCGCGTCGCGCTCCACGCTCCGGGGCGCCAGCGTCGGGCCGCTCTTGTTCGCCGCCAGCAGCGACGAGGCCGTCATCGGCGGGGTGAGGTGCTTCAGGGACGCCTGGATGGCCTGCTGCGCCTCCTTGCTGTCCAGCGCGAGGCGGCCGGGCTGCGCGGCCGTGGCCCCCGTGGAGGACTGCGCCGTCGCGGCGGCCGTGGGCTGCGCGCCAGCGGCGGCGCCCGTGCGGGAGACGGACTCGAAGCCGTCCTTCACGCGCAGGACGTTCTTGGCCTTCGCCGGGGTCGCGGTGTCAGTGGTGGGGCGGAGAGAAACGGGCGTCGAACCGTCGGTGCGGCGAATGGTCATTGAACACTCACGCTGCAAGGGGGATGAACAATTCTCGCACGACGAACTCCGAGAGTTTCCGATGGGTTGAAGAAGTTAACGCGGCAGCCCGGAATTCAGGGGATAGGGCCGGTGGACTTCCTGTGAATTCAACGGTTGACACGGAAATTTTGCTTTCAGTCGGGGTCCATCGTGACCCGAATTCCTGAAATCCCAGACGCTACACGTCATGGAGCCGCCGCCGCGGGGGCCCGGAAATGCGGCGGAAATAGATGGAAAAGTGCATCCGGGCGGCAACCGGGCAGGCAGGCCGGCCGCGTGGAGGCTGATACACTGCGACACGGTTTCCCGGCCGGGTTGGTGCGGGGGCTGGACCCTGGGGGGGTTTAAGACATGGAGCCGTGGATTCATCCGGAGACGCGGGAGGCGCCTGCCCTTGCGCCGCTGACGGTGCGGGTGCCGCGCCGGAGCTTCGAGGGCCTGTTTCAGCACGCCCTGAGGCCGTCCGGCCTGTTCGCGCAGGCGCTGCGGGACGTGGGCTACGACCCGGACGCGGTGGAGGAGGTCTTCCCGCTGGAGGTGTGGCGCGCGTCGCTGGCGGTGGCGCGGCGGCATGCGTGCCCGGGCCTGGCCAGCGAGGACGCCAACCGGGTGCTGGGCACGCACTACGTGGAGGGTTTCGCGCAGACGCTGGTGGGGCGCATCTTCGCGGCGGCGCGCGCTGCTGGGCGCGGAGCGGTGCCTGGCGCGGCTGCCACGTACCTGCGCGCGGGCCGCGACGACATGCGGCTGATGCTGGAGCCGGTGCGCGCCAGGGAGTGGCGGGCGCGCGTGGTGGACGCGGATCCGCTGCCGGACTTCGTGGCGGGCGTGATGGAGCAGGTGCTGCGCCGCACGCGGTGCTGCCGCGCGTGGACGTGGCGGAGCGCGCCGCGCACGGCTATTCGCTGCGGATCCGCTGGGACGAGGCCTGACGGCCGGCGCGTCCCTCCGCCCCTAGTTGAGGTACGTCTTCGGCGGGGGGCGCTTGCTGGCGGCGGCGGGAGGCGCCGGACGCGACTGGCGCCACCGGCCGATGACGTCCATCAGCCCGTCGAACGTGTCGCGCAGGGCCCAGGCGCGGTCCTCCGCGTCCTTCAGCCCCTCGCAGCGCAGGAGGCCGTCGCGCAGCGCGCGCTGGACGCCGGGGCAGTCGTCGCGCTCGTCGATGAGCTGCTCGGCCGTGTGCGCGTAGAGCCGGAAGCACCCCTCCACGTCGCCCCGGTTGTAGGCGGGGGCGCCCACGTTGATGGCCTGGCTCAGCAGCGCGGCCACGGACTCCACGGCCGGCGTGGCGCAGCCCTCCAGCAGGCCCACGGGGTGCTGGGGCACCTGGCGCACGCGGGTGGCGCGCTGCCGGGGCGCGTCC
>NZ_JBKGHJ010000453.1:0-6798 GCF_046520365.1 Corallococcus sp. 4LFB | reverse complement strand
GCGGACGATCGCGGAGGGGCGCGTGCCGGCGTCGGACGCGCTGCGCGATGCGCCTGGAGGTGCCAGCGCGAGCTGGCCCGGCTGCGCGAAGACGCCAGCGCCGCTTCTCGGGGAACCTGGCGCTCCTGATGTTCAGCTCCGAGGCGCAGGTGCATCCGCTGGTGGCGATGCGCTGGGTGCAGCGGTTGCCGGACCACATTGTCGTCGCCGCCAACACGGGCTACCTGCCCGGCCGCGTGAACTTCGTGCTGCGAAGCCGCGCGCCGGTGGACCTGCTCGCGCTGCTGCGGGGGCTGGACCTGCCGCCGCTGGGAGGCTCCTACGCGCACGGCCATGCGCGGGCCACGGGCGGCAGCCTTGCCCCCGCGGACTTCCTGCGCCTGATGGAGGCCCTGGGCTTCCGGGGGCTGAGCGACCGGGACGTGGAGCGGCGCGGCGTCGCGCCCTGACAGGACGCTGGGACGCGGGGGCGATGAGCAGCGCAAGCCCGTTGCGATATGACGGAGTGGATGCCTCGCGCCCTCTCCGCCCTCCTCTCCTCGCTGTGCCTCGTGGCCTGCGGTTCGACGAACGATGAGCCGCCCGCCCCCGGTGGCGAAGCCTGCGAGCGGTACACCTTCCCGCTGTCGGACACGTCGACGGCCAGCCACGTGAGCTCGTGCGGCAGCACCGCGTGCGGCAACGGAGAGAACCCGCCCAACTCCGGCATGCACTGCTCCACGTGGCTGTCGTGCCGCAGCTTCGACACGGAGCAGCCGCGCTGTTCGTGGATCCACAACCTGGAGCACGGCCACGCGGTGTTCCTCTACAACTGCCCGGAGGGCTGCGCCGACGACGTCGCGAAGCTGGAGGCCGCGATGGCGAAGGCCGCGGTGGGCAGCAACGGCGTGCGCCGCGCGCTCGTCGCGCCGGACTCGCAGCTGCCCAAGCGCTTCGCCGCGCTGCTGTGGCGCCGCACGTACCTGATGGACGCCGTGGAGCCGGACGCGCTCACGTGTCTGCTCGCGTTGCAGGACGTGGACGCCAGCGAGCCGGGCCTGGTCTGCCCTCCGTGAAACAACGGTGAGCACGCGACAGGTAGTGCTGGCGCGAGAGGAATCCACTCCACCAGGAGTGTGGCTGGCCAGCCAACCTTGCGCACACTCGAGCAACGTCTCTTAATTCGACGCACGCGCCAGCCCCTGTTTCATCCGCTTCCGTGTCCCGCGCGGCGGCACTGACACCCCCTTCGCCGGGGGCGGCGCGTCGCCATGACCGAGACCGTCGACGCCCCCGCGTCCCCGAAGGGGCCGGCTCCTCGAAACATCGCTGAGGCCTTCGAGGCGCAGGCCTCGCTTCGTCCCCACGCGGTCGCCGTCCGCTGTGACGGACAGCAGCTCACATACATGGAACTGGATGCCCGCGCGAACCGGCTCGCGGGCTGGCTGAAGGCACAGGGCGTGGGCCGTGAGCGGCCCCAGGTGGGCGTGTGCCTGCCACGCTCGGTGGACCTCGTTGTCACCCTGGTTGGCATCCTCAAGGCGGGGGGCGCGTACGTCCCGTTGGATCCGGAGTACCCCTCCGAGCGGCTCGCGTTCATGGCCACGGATTCGCGCGTGCGGATCATCGTCACGCACGCGGGGCTGGAGTCGCGGCTGCCATCAGGGGACTGGCGCACGCTCTGCCTGGATACGCAGGCGGAGTCGCTCGCGGGCTTCGGTGAAGGGCCCATCGCGCGGGACGTGGTGGAGGACGACCTGGCCTACGTCGTCTTCACGTCCGGCTCCACGGGCCGGCCCAAGGGCGTGTGCGTGCCCCACCGGGGCGTGCTGCGGCTGGTGCTGGGCGCGGACTACGTGCACCTGGGGCCGGACGAGGTGCTGTTGCAGCTGGCGCCCGTGGCCTTCGACGCGTCCACGTTCGAGCTCTGGGGCGCGCTGCTCAACGGCGGCCGCGTGGCGGTGTTCTCGCGCGGGGCCGCCGCGCTGGACGAACTGGGCGACTTCCTGCGCGCGGAGCGGGTGACGACGGCGTTCCTCACCACCGGCCTGTTCAACACGCTGGTGGACCGGGGCCTGCCGGGCACGGAGACGCTGCGGCAGCTCTACACGGGCGGCGAGGTGATGTCCCTGCCCCACGCGCGCCGGGCGCTGGAGGCCCTGCCGCGCACGCGCATCTTCAACTGCTACGGCCCCACGGAGAACACCACCTTCACGAGCTGCCAGCGCCTGCGCGCGCCGCTCGGCTCCGAGCCCGCGCCCATTGGCCACGCCATCTCCGGCACGCGGATGTACGTGCTGGACGCGGACGGCCGCGAGCTGCCCGTGGGCGCCGTGGGCGAGCTGTACACGGGGGGCACCGGCGTCGCGTGGGGCTACTGGGAGCGCCCCGAGCTCACCGCCGAGCGGTTCCTGCCGGATCCCTTCAGCCCCGAACCGGGCGCGCGCATGTATCGCTCGGGGGACCTCGCGCGCAGGCTCGAGGACGGCGCGGTGGACTTCGTGGGACGCGTGGACCACCAGGTCAAGGTGCGCGGCTTCCGCATCGAGCCGGGAGAGGTTGAAGCGGCGCTGCGCCTGCATGCCTCCGTGCAGGAGGCCGTGGTGATGGTGCGCGAGGACGTGCCGGGAGACCGGCGGCTCGTGGCGTACGTGACGGCCTCCGAGCCCCTCACGGCGCCGGTGCTGCGAGCCCACCTGAAGGACCACCTGCCAGTGCACATGCTGCCCTCGGCCATCGTCGTCCTGGACGCGATGCCGCTCACCGCGAACGGCAAGGTGGAGCGCAAGGCCCTGCCGGATCCGCGCGACTGCCCGGGCCGAGGAGGACTTCGTCGCGCCGGAGACCGCGCTGGAGCGGACCGTCGCGAAGGTCTGGGCGGACGTGCTGCGCGTGGACGCGGTCAGCGCCACGGCGGACTTCTTCGAGCTGGGTGGGCAATCCCTCCTGGCCACGCAGGCCATCGGCCGGCTGTGCGACGTGCTCGGGCGTCCCGTCCCGCTGCGCTCGCTGTTCGCCCTGCCCGTGCTGCGGGACTTCGCCGCCGCGCTGGAGGCGGCCGCTCCCGCGGCGGAGCGTGCCGAAGCGCCCATCCCTCCGTGCGCGGATGCGGCGCGGGAGCAGCTGTCGTTCGCGCAGCAGCGGCTGTGGTTCCTGGACCAGTGGATGCCGGGCTCCGCGCTGTACTCCCTGCCGTTCGCGTTCCGGCTGGAGGGCCCCTGGAGGCGGCCGTCCTGGAGCAGGCGCTCCAGGCCGTGGTGGACCGGCATGAGTCCCTGCGCACCACCTTCCCCGGAGAAGGCGCCGCCATCCAGCGCGTCGCCGCGCACCTGCCCGTGACGCTGGAGCGCGCGGAGAGTGGCTCGGAGGCAGACACGCTCGCGTGCATGCAGCGTGAAGCGGAACGTCCGTTCGACCTGGCCCGGGGTCCGTTGTTCCGCGCGCTGCTCATCCGTGAGGCGGAGCAGCGGCACGTGCTGGTGCTCAACCTGCACCACATCGTCTCCGACGGCTGGTCCTTCGGCGTGCTGTACCACGAGCTGTCCGCCGCCTACCGCGCGCGCGGAGCCGTCACGGACCTGTCCCCCCTACCCCTCCAGTATCCCGACTACGCGGCGTGGCAGCGCCAGTGGCTCCAGGGGGACGTGCTCCAGCGGGAGCTGGGCTTCTGGAAGGAGCAGCTCGCGGACGTGCCGCAGGTGCTGGAGCTGCCCACCGACCGGCCACGCGCCGCCGTGCAGCGGTTCGAGGGCGCCGTCCATCGCTTCACGGTTCCCGCCCGGCTCCACCGTGCGCTGGAGGAGCTGGCCCGCCGGGAAGGGGCCACGCTGTTCATGGCCCTGCTCACCGGGTTCCAGGTGCTGCTGTCGCGCTACAGCGGACAGCGGGACTTCGTGGTGGGCACGCCCATCGCGAACCGCACGCGGAAGGAGCTGGAAGCGCTCATCGGCTTCTTCGTCAACACGCTGCCCATCCGTGCTCGGTTCGAGGGGGAACCCTCGTTCCTCCAGTTCCTCGGACAGGTGCGCGACCGCGCGCTGGGGGCCTACGCCCATCAGCACCTGCCGTTCGAGAAGCTGGTCGAAGCGCTCCAGGTCGAACGTGAGTCGAGCCGCACGCCCCTCATCCAGGTGCTGTTCGCGCTCCAGAACGCGCCCACGTCACGGCTCCAGTTCCCGGACGTCACCGTCACCCCGCTGACGCTGGACACGCGCACGTCCAAGTTCGACCTGTTCCTCGCGCTGGAGGAGGCCGGTGACGAGCTGGTGGGCACGCTCGAATACGCCACCGCGCTGTTCGATGCGGCCACCATCGAGCGCCTGACGAAGCACTACCTCCAGGTGCTGCGCTGCTTCGTGGAAGCGCCGGACCGGGCCACGGGAGACGCGATCTTCCTGTCGGAGGTGGAGCAGCGGCGGGTGCTCCGAGACTGGAACGCGTCGGCACGTCCCTACCCTTCTGAGCTGTCCATCGTGGACGCCTTCGCGTCGCAGGTCGCTTTGCGGCCCGACGCCATCGCCGTGAGCCATGGCGCCGTGACGCTCACCTACGCGGAGCTGGATGCGCGAGCGGAGCACCTGGCCCGGCGGCTGCGGACGCTCGGGGTGGGCCGGCGCACGCCGCAGGTGGGCGTGTGCCTGCCGCGCTCGGTGGACCTCATCGTGTCGCTCGTCGCCATCCTCAAGGCGGGCGGCGCCTACGTCCCGCTGGATCCGGAGCATCCCGCCGAGCGGCTCGCCTTCATGGCCACCGATGCGCGGCTGGTCACCATCGTCACGCATGAGGCCCTGGCCTCCGGGCTGCCTCCGGGTTCATGGACGCCCGTGTGCCTGGATGTGCCCTGGGATGCCGTGTTGGACGGGCCCACGGCCGAGGCCGTGATGCCGATGGACCTGGCGCACCTCATCTACACGTCCGGGTCCACGGGCCGGCCCAAGGGCGTGTGCATCCCGCATCAAGGCGTGGTGCGGCTGGTGCTCAACCCCGACTACGTGCGCCTGGGGCCCGGGGACCGGATGGCGCAGTCCACGACCATCGCGTTCGACCTGTCCACGCTGGAGATCTGGGGCGCGCTGCTCAACGGGGCCACGCTGGTCCTGTTCACCAAGGATGAGATCATCGACCCGGATGTCCTGACGCGCAGGCTCCAGGAAGAGCGCGTCACGCACATGGTGCTGGCCACGGCGCTGTTCAACCACGTCGCCCGCACCCGGCCCGAGGCCTTCCGTCACCTGTCCTGGATGATCTTCGGCGGCGAGGCCGCGGATGTCGCCAGCGTCAACGCGGTGCTCGCGCACGGCGGGCCCACGGCGCTGATCAACGGCTACGGCCCCACGGAGAACACGTCGTTCAGCACGTGGCACCGGGTGCCGCACGCGGATGTCGAGTCCGTGCCCATCGGTGGACCGCTCGCCAACAGCACGGCCTACGTGCTCGATGCCCGGCTCCACCTGGTTCCTCCCGGCGTCGTGGGCGAGTTGTTCGTGGGTGGCGACGGACTGGCGCTCGGGTACTGGGACCGGTCCGGCCTCACCGCGGAGAAGTTCATCCCCCATCCGTTCAGCGACACGCCCGGCGCGCGGCTCTATCGCACGGGAGACCTCGTGCGGCAGCGCGGGGATGGCGTCCTGGAGTACGTCGGCCGCCGCGACCACCAGGTGAAGCTGCGCGGCTTCCGCATCGAGCTGGGCGAAGTGGAAGCGGCGCTGCGGCAGCACCCCGCCGCACGGGAGGCACTCGTCCTGCTGCGCGAGGACACTCCGGGCGACCGCAGGCTCGTGGCCTACGTCGCGGCCTCGGGCGTCGCGGAGGCGGTGTTCCGCGAGTTCCTCCAGGCCCGGCTCCCGGGCCACATGGTGCCCTCCGCGTTCGTGGTGCTGGAATCGCTGCCCCTCACGCCCAACGGGAAGATCGACCGGCGCGCACTGCCCGTCCCCGAAGCCTCCAGCCCCGAGGGCTTCATCGCGCCCCGGAGCCCGCTCGAAGCCCGGGTCGCCGGGATCTGGGCCTCCGTGCTGGGCGCGCGCGAGGTGGGGGCGCACTCCCACTTCTTCGACCTGGGCGGCCACTCGCTGCTGGCCACGCAGGTGGTGTCACGCGTGCGGGAGGCACTGGGTGTGTCCCTGCCCGTACGCGCCCTCTTTGAAGCACCGCGCCTGGAGGCGTTCGTCCGGGTCGTGGAAGGGCTGCTCGCGGAAGGGCGCCGGGACTCCTCGCGCATCCCGGTGACGCCGCGTGGCTCCGGGCTGCTTCCGCTGTCCTTCGCGCAGGAGCGGCTGTGGTTCCTGGGCCGGCTCCACGACGCACCGGGCGTCTACAACATGCCCATGGCCCTGCGCCTGGACGGGCCACTGGACGTCGCGGTGCTGCGCGCCAGCCTGGAAGCGCTCGTGCTTAGGCACGAATCCCTCCGCACCACGTTCCCCGAGGGCGACCTCCCCACGCAGCACATCGCCGAGGAGCCCGTCCTCACGCTGGAGGTGCAGCGATTCGAGGACTCGGGACCAGAGGACGTGCGAGTCCAGGCGCGCTTGCGGCAGGAGGCGGAGCGGTCCTTCGACCTTGCGCAGGGGCCCCTTTTCCGAGCGCTCCTGCTCCAGCTCGAAGGCACGTGTTCGGTGCTGGTGCTCAACCTGCACCACATCGTGTCCGATGGTTGGTCACTGGGCGTGCTCTACCGCGAGCTGTCCTCCGAGTACCACGCTCGTCTCCAGGGTCACGCGCCGAACCTGTCCCCGCTGCCGGTGCAGTACGCGGACTACGCCGCGTGGCAGCGCCAGTGGCTCCAGGGAGACGTGCTCCAGCGGCAGCTCGACTTCT
>NZ_JBKGHJ010000452.1:0-6875 GCF_046520365.1 Corallococcus sp. 4LFB | reverse complement strand
CTGCGCCACGGTCCGCCCCAGCGCGCTCCCGGCGCCGGGGACGCAGGCCGTGCGCAGCGTGTCCTCCAGGCCGGGCGTCACGGCGGCGACCTCCACGGAGGGCTCCTCTTCGGCGCAGCCGCCCAGCGTGGCGACGGCGCAGCCATCCCCGAGCGTGGGCACGGCGAGCTTCACCACGGTGCGGACCACGTCTCCGCACTCCAGGGAGCGCGTGCTGGCGGCGCCCATGTCGGAGAGGAAGTGGCCCCACAGTTCGACACGCCGCTGCTCGGTGATGTCGCGGAAGTAGACGGAGAGGCCCTCCGGTGAGGGGTACGCCACGACGCGCAGCCACCGGTCGTCCACGACCGCGGGCTGCTCCTCCTCCACCGGGACCTGCGCGGCCGTCGCCTGGCGCAGCAGGGCCGTCATGGCCGAGCCCTGGGGCCCGGAGAAGACCTCCGCCAGCTTCCGGCCCAGCAGGGCTTCACGCCCGCGGCCGAAGTACGCCTCCGCGCGCCGGTTCACGTAGGTGAAGCGCCCGTCCCGGTCGAACGCGGCGAAGCCGTCGGTGATGCGCTCGAGCACCGCGTTCATCCGCTCGCGCGCCGCCTCCGCCTCCTCGCGCTCGGCCTCTTCGTGCGCCAGGTTGCGCCGCGCCTCGTCGGCTTCGCGGCGGCCGGTGATGTCCTCGTGGGCCACCACCACGCGCAGCGGACCCGAACCGGCGAAGCGCGTGGCCCGCAGCAGGAACCAGCGCCGGACGCCTCCGGGCTCGTGGCACGGGTACTCCAGGAGGAACGGCTCCGTGCGGCCGGAGATGATGGCGCGGATGCCCGCGGCGACAAGGGACGCCTCCTCGGAGAAGCTGCCCCGCGCGGCGTCCGTCACCCCCAGGTAGTTCGCGCCCACGCCGCACGGGCTCCGGTCCTCCACGCAGCCGTTCTCGCGCGCGAAGCGCCTCCAGGCCTCGTTGACGGCGAGGATGGTGCCCTGGCCATCCAGGATGGCGATGTGCGTGGACAGCGAGTCGAGCGTGGAGCGCAGGAACTGCTCCGACTCATGCAGCGCCTGCGCGGCCCGCCTGCGGGCGCTGACGTCCCGGAAGAAGACGGTGAGGCCCTCCGAGGAGGGGTACGCCTGGACGTCGAGCCAGGCGTCGAGGGGCGCGTAGTAGGCCTCGAACGCGACGTTGACCTGCTTCGTGAGCGCCCGCTGGTACTCCTGCTCGAACACGGAGCCGCGGGCCTCGGGAAACTGCTCCCAGACAACCTGCCCGAGCAGCTCCTCCCGGGGGCGTTTCAGCAGCCACTCGCTGTGCCTGTTGAGGTAGGTGAAGTGCCAGGAGCGGTCGAGCGCGAAGACGGCGTCCGAGGTGCGCTCCAGTGCGTCGAGGGCCTGGAGGGACGAGGGCTCCCTGGACGCGGGCTGCCCACGCGCGCTCCGTCCCTGGCCCTGTCGCAAGACCATTCCTGCCTCCCCCCATGGAAGACGTCTGAGGGAAGTATGGGGGCCGTTGCCCGGCGAGGCCGCGCGAGGGCGCCCGGGACGACTCCCCGCCCGAGGGCCAGTCCCGTCCACGGAAGGGGAGCGCCCCCCTGCCCGCGGGCCCGGGTGTCCCTCACACCCTGGGCCCCGGATAGCGGTTGCCTGCTGCTTCGCGGCCTGAAGCGCGGGACCTCGTGCCTGGAGCTACGGGGCCGCGGGTGCGAGGCCGAGGCAATCCTCACTGTATTTCGTGACGGCGTAATCGGTCATGACGCCGGTTCGCAAAGGGGTCCTGCCGCAGTAACACCGATCCGAGCCGACCTCCGTCGTGTACGTGGCGTCGCTGTAATACACCGTCAAGGAGTCGCTCGTGCAGCGGTAGAGCGAGTCCTCGCGCGCTGCCAGTTCGGGCGTTGCTCGCTGATCGGCTTCGTCCATTCCACAGCCGAACTGAACCCCAATGACAGCAAGACCGAGCATCAATGAACGGCGCATGATTTCTCCAGACAAACGTGGCGCGTCAGGTGATTGCTGCCTGGACATGGTGCCACGCTGGCTCGCGCGAAACCCTGTCAGGTCATGGCAGGGCCTCTCAAGCGCATGGATTGTGTTGGATGCACGACCTGGGAGGGCGGAAGGCGTTCAGGGTCTGAGTTCCCCGGTCGCGCTTCCTGTGCCCCGCCGGGCTCACCCCGCGTTGCGGATGCCTTGCTCACCGGAGCGATGTGCCAGTTGGAGGATCTCCTCCTCCGACAACTGCTCTGTCTTGATGATGTTCCGGTCCGCCTTGAGCTGCTCCACCTGGCCTTCGCGCAGCACGTGGAACTGTCCGGTCTTCTGGGCAGGCAGACGAACGGATGCGTCCACGCGGGCCTCCGCGAACATCGGCTTGAGTTTCCGGAGGGCGGTCTCCTCCTTCACGCGGCCCGCGAACCAGGCCCGCACGTTGTCGCGGCACTTGTAGTCGAGGTCTCCCGGGCTCTGCGTCGCGAGCATCACGCCGACGCCCGCCGAACGCGCGCGCCGGAGCAGGTTCTCCATGGGCTGCTTCGTGGCGGGAATGCCCATCGCGGGCAGGTAGATGTCCGCCTCGTCGAAGAGGAGGACCGCCTGGAGCTTCGGGGACGGGTGCTGGCTGGCCCAGCGGTTGGCCTCCACCAGGAGCTGCGACACCCAGAACAGCGAGCTGTGCAAGCCGCCCAGGAACTTGGTGCTGATGATGCTCAGCCGCGTCTTGCCCGGCACCTTCGCGGCCCCCAGTCCCAGCAGCTCGTTCATGTCGAGCTTCTCCCCGGTGTTGGAGAGCAGGGCCTGCGCGTTGAGCCGCAGCGTCGCCAGGTCCTGGGCCAGCTTGGTGAAGACCTTGTCATCCAGCCCATGCGCCTCCTGGACGAGCGTCATGTCCTGAGCGGCGACGAAGCGCTGGATGAGGTCCAGGGTGATCTCCTTCCCGGACGGACGCTGCACCAGCAACCGCAGCGCCAGGGCCAGCAGGGCCTTCGCGGCCTTGTCCCGGGGGCTGCTCCTGTACTCCAGCATGGTGGAGAGGGCGTCCGCCGCCTGCTGGAGGATCTGGTCGCGCTCCTCGGGCGAGAGCTTGTCGAGTCCTCGGGGCACCACCGGAATCGACAGCGGGCGTCCGTCCGAACGGCCCGGCGTGTAGAGCGCCACATCCACACGCTCACGCAGCAGCTTGCGGCGCTCGGTCATCATCGGGTCGTCCAGGGCCTCCTCCCACGATGCATCGCGCGCATACGCGGCGAGGTCGCCCTTGCGGTCCACGAGGATGGCGGGAACGCCCTGGATCACCAGCTGCTCGATCAGGTTCAGGGCGAGCGTTGTCTTGCCGCTGCCAGGGCCACCGAGGAAGGCGCTGTGCTGGTTCAGCTCATCCGGTCGGACGTGGACGGTGTTCGCGAACACGCCTTCGGAGACGCCCACGCGCATCTGGCCCTTTGGGCCTTCGTCCTTCTTCGACTCCTTGGGCCCTTCGTCCTTGATGAGCGCGGGAGCGGACTTCGCGGGCTTGTGCGGCAGGATGGAACCCGCGGGAGTCACCTCCCACTCGGATTCCCCATCGGACACGGCGGACTCGCTCAAGGCACCCGCCTTGCCGGCCACTGGCACGGGTGCCGCGACTGGGGCCGAAGGCGCATGCTTCCCCAGAGCCAGCAGGTCCGTGATGCCCTGGAGTCTCGTCACCGGACGGGCCACGCGGCTCCATCCGAGGAACGCGGTTTCGTCCTGCTGCTTGCGGAAAGCCTGCAACGCGAGCAGCTCCCGCAGGTCGCTGGGGCCCACCACCGCGCGCCGCCCGCCCCTGCGCTGGAGCACGGCGGTCTGCTCCGCCACCAGTGTGCCCAGACTGCCGGGGAACTCCGTGGTGCGCACCAGGACGGGCAGACTCCTGGCCGCGGCCCTGAGCGCGCTCGCCATCTGCCGTCCCAGGTGTCCGCCTCCTGGACTCTTGTTGCAGATCACGACATGGAGCTTCGCGTCGCCCGGCTGGGCCGTGACGTCGAGCGTGTCATCGTCACGGTGGCTCACCTTGAACCGGTTGGTGTCTCCCAGTTCCTCCGCGCTCACTTGGATGCCCCAGGCAAGCAAAGCTGCGAGGTCCGCGTTGCCTTCCGGCACCCGCGCCTTGAAGTTGGCCTTGAAGTCCGTCCAGGCCTGATCCAGGTCTGGTGCCGGGGGCATCTGGGGGGGGACGGTGCTTCCCTTGGCGGGCGACTGCTTCTTCTCCGGCAGGGGGAACGCCGCCGGCAGCTTGCTGTCCTGGATGCCCTGTTCCCTGTATCGGTGGCAGGCGTTCAGGATGTCGCGCGGGCGCTGTCCGCTCAGCAGGTCGAAGCCCTGGGACGGAATGGGGTAGGTGGGCTGGGCCGGGTTGAACGCGATGTTCTGCTGCTCATACAGCGCCTTCAACCGGCGGGCCGCGATGTCCCGCGCCGTCTGCGCGGTGACGTTGAGCTCCAGGTCCACGGGTTCAGGGTTGCGCTCGATGCGGTCGAGCATCGCGCGATTGAGCTTCGAGCGCGTCGCCGTCCAGAAGTCGGAGAGGCAGCAGACCACCACGATGGCCGAAGGCACCTGGGCTGCCAGCGCGACCAGCGTGCTCATCGCGCGGCGGAAGGAAGGCTCCATCTGAGGCTTCTGCTCGAAGTCGAGCATGTCCTCGACCTGATCGACGCAGAGGACCAGCGCCTTGCCGAAGATGCCCATGAGCTGGCCCAGCTGGATGAGCATCCGGCTGGGGGACTCCTCGGTGGTGCGCGGCACCAGGTTGCCGATGATGGCCCGGTCCTCTGGTGACATCTCCTCGCAGCGCAGCCACTGGACGATGCGGTGGTGGAAGCGGGCCTCGCGGCGCTGGAGGCAGAGCAGGGCTCGCAGGAGGTTGACGTCGATGTTCCGGAACTCAGGATCCGCGTGCAGGTCGTCCGCGACCGCCCGGATGTTGCCGTGCAACTCCTCGTCGTCGAGGAGGTCCTCTTCGGGGATGTTGGCCGCGAAGATGTTCTTGCAGCGTTTGAGCACGGCCTCGGACAACAGCATCAGCCCCGAATCGTCGACGTGTCCGTGGTCGTACGGCTTCTCCAGCGAGTCGATGACTTCCGACAGGATGTACCGGTCGTAGTGCGTCACATCGACGGTCATGGGCAGATAACCGACGTAGCCCTTGCCGCTCTCGTGCACGCTGTTGCGGAAGGCGCGCACCAGGTGCGTCTTGCCGCTGCCGGAGTCACCTTTCAAGAGGAGGATCCTCCCGTCCTCCGGAGGCGTCTGCGCGGTGGCGCGCTTCACGAGCCGCTCGAACGCCGCGCGCGCGGGTGCATTGATGGAAGGCACGTCGAACGGGTCCCGCTTCCACAGCGTCTGGCCCTGCTGGACGCTGTTGAAGATCTCGGGGCCATCGGACAGGAACGCTTGCAGACGGGCGTCTTTGGACATGGGAGGCTCCTGAGAAAGGGTTCCGCTTAGAGGATGACGAAGTGGAAGCTGGCGCCGACCGCACGCACCTCGGACTCGGTGATGTCCCGGGGGTTCATGGCCGCCAGCAGGTCCGCGCGTCCCAGGGACAACTGGCGGGCGCGGTTGGCGGCGAGCAGCGCCTCATTGAACGCCGGGCGGTCCGACCACTCCGGTTGCAGCGCCATCCACACGTGGGAGATGAAGACCTTGTTGTCACCGAAGCGGCCCGTGGGGGGCACCGCCTTCGCCACGTCCAGCACCCGCCTGGCGAACGACGCGGTATCCGTAGGCAGTGACTTCTCGGAAGCCTCCACGAGCTTTGGCCCGGTCGCGGAAGCCCTCTCCTCCGACAGCACCCACTCCCTCAGCGCCGCCATCCGCACCACCTCCGCGTCCACCCGCGACGCCCCCACCGCGCGGGCAGCCAACTGCTCCACGCCTCGCTTCGGGTCGCTGACCTCCTGTTCCAGCAACTTGCCCAGCAGGTGTGCCTGCACCGCGCGCAGCGAGAACGCCTCGTCCGTCTCCACGCCCAGTTGCCGCCACAGCAGCCGGTCGCGCACCTGCGCCAGGGTCGGCGTCTCCGGCCCTTCCACCGCGTGCGCCCGCTTGAGCACCAGCGCCCGCACGCCGTCCGCAGCCGATAACCGCCCCAGCGCGGCCTTGGAGTTCGGCAGCCCCAACCCCTTCGCCAGCAGGTGCTGCTGCTTCACGCGCTTCCAGGTAAGCCCCTTGGGCGACTCCACCCGCAGGAACCTCAGCGCCTGCTGACGGCCCGGCCCCGTCAGCGCCAGCCCCGCACGGCCCCGGGCCTCCACGAGCTTGCCGTCCAGCAGCCCCGTGAGCAGCGCGTCGAACCGCCCGGTCCATTCGCCCCGGCTCCAGCGGTGCTCCACGAAGGCGTGCAGCGTCTTCGCCAGCTCGTTGCGCGTGCCGGCCTTCTTCTCCGAGCGCGTCGCCAGCCATGCCAGGGCGAGGCCCTGGAGTCGGGTGTCAGGAGTGTCGGTGTCCATGTCGTGGCTCCCGCCCGCCAGGCTCGCGCCTCCGGGCTTCAATCAACGTGTCCAGGGTGTGGAGGATGTGTTCCAGCTGGGACAGCACGTCCGTCGCGAGCAGCCGGTACACCCAGTAGCCCTCGCGCTGCAGGTCCAGGTCCTTGCGCCGGTCGCGGCGGAACCGCTCCGGATCCTGGAAGTGGTGGTAGCCGTCGACCTCCACCGCGATGCGCAGCGAACGGCACAGCAGGTCCACCTCCCAGGAGCGCTTGTCCTCGGGATGCAGCCGGGCGTTGAGCTCGAAGAGGCCCGCCGTGCCCGCGTGCTCCTCCAGCCGGTCGCGCAGGTACGCCTCCGCCTTGCTCCGCGCCCGGTCCGCGCCCGCCTCGCCCGCGCCCGTCAGCACCGCGCGAGCGCCAGCCCCGACATGCCCGCGCC
>NZ_JBKGHJ010000451.1:0-6878 GCF_046520365.1 Corallococcus sp. 4LFB | reverse complement strand
AGCGGGCAAGCCTGCGGCGGGCCGGCGGGGCGGCAGGGGAGGAGGCGCGGAGGGGGGAGGCTTGGGAACCGTGAGCGGCCTGGTGGGCGCCGGAGCGGGCGCCGCCATGGGGGCGTCGCCGTCATCCAGCAGTTCCTTCAGGTCCGCGAGCGGATCCGCCTCGTCCGGGGGAGACGGCATGTGCGCGTCCCAGGTTACCGGCCACGGGGGCTTTCCACCAGTTACGCGATGGGGACCGCGCCGCTTCGCCTGCCTGGTGGGAGGCGGACGGCACGGTCCGCTCGACGTGGGAGGGGTGGGACGTTAGCCAATGGAGCAAACATCACACCTTGCCTTGCCTCCCCTCGGGAGGGCTGACAGCTTCGGACCACCTCTATGGCCATCCGCTACACCCTGCCCAACGGGCTCACCGTCGTCTTCGAAGAGCAGCACGCCGCCAAGGTCGCGGCCTTCCAGGTCTGGGTCAAGGCCGGCAGCGCGGACGAAAGGCCGGACCAGGCGGGCCTCGCCCACCTGCACGAGCACATGCTCTTCAAGGGGACGGAGCGCCGGGGGCCCGGTGAAATCGCCCGGGACATCGAGGCGCATGGCGGAGAGATCAACGCCTGGACGTCCTTCGACCAGACCGTCTACCACATCGTCATCGCCAGCCAGTTCGCCCGCACGGGCCTGGACATCCTGGGGGACGCGGTGCGCCGCTCCGCGTTCGACAAGGACGAGCTGGCGCGCGAAATCGAGGTGGTGTGCGAGGAGATCAAGCGCAGCTACGACTCGCCGTCGCGCCGCGCGTCCCGCGGGCTGTTCACCGCCGCGTTCCAGACGCACCCCTACCGGCTGCCCGTCATCGGCACCGAGGAGAGCGTGCGCAGCTTCACCCGCGAGAAGGTGCTGGAGTTCTACCACCGGCACTACACGCCGAAGAACCTGGTGCTGTCCGTCGCGGGCGACCTGAACGAGGCGGAGCTGCGCCAGTGGGTGGATGAGATCTTCGGCGGTGACTGGGGCCGGCCCTACGCGGGCCCGGTGCAGCGCCCCCGCGACGCGGCGCCCACGGGCCGCCGCGTGCTCATCCAGACGGAGGACGTGAAGGAGGCCTACCTGCACCTGTCCTTCGCCATCCCGGAATTGGAGCACCCGGACGTGCCCGCGCTGGACGTGCTGGCCATGATTGCAGGCCAGGGCAACTCGTCGTGGCTGGTGCGCGAGGTGAAGCGCCGCCAGCACCTGGTGAACGACGTGCACGCGTCCGCGTACACGCCCAAGGACCCGGGCATCTTCTCCGTGTCGCTGACGCTGCCGCCCGCGCAGTCGCAGAAGGCGCTGACGCAGACGGCGCGCGTGCTGGAGGCGCTGCGCACCACGCTGGTGCCGGAGGACGAGCTGCGCACGGTGCAGGCGGGGGTGGAGGCGGAGTCCGTCTACCGCAAGGAGACGGTGCAGGGCACCGCGCGCAACCTGGGCTCGTACCAGACGTCCCCGGGCGGCCTGGAGTCCGAGGCCCGCTACCTGGAGGACATCCGCAACCTCAAGCCGGAGGACCTGCGCCGCGTGGCCCAGAAGTACCTGCGGCTGGAGCACGCCGTCGTCACCGCGCTGGTGCCGCCCTCGGCGGAGCTGACGGAGGCGCAGGTGCACGCCGCGCTGGATGAAGCGGCGAAGAGCCCCGGCGTCACGCCCCCGGCGCGCGCCGCCCGGACGCCCCCGGACGCCCCGGTGCGCCCGGCCCGGAGCCAGGCCGCGTCCGCGCGGTCGGAGGTGGTGCAGGAGAAGCTGCCCTCCGGCGCGACCCTCATCATCCGGGTGGAGCCGCACATCCCGCTGTTCTCCATGCGCGCGGCCTTCATCGGCGGCGCGCGCTACGAGACGCCCGAGGACAACGGCATCACCACGCTGCTCAGCCGCGCCCTCACCAAGGGCACCACGACGCTCAGCGCGGATGACATCTCCCACCTGGGGGACCTGTACGCGGGCAACGTCAGCGGCCAGGGCGGCCGCAACTCCGTGAGCCTGAAGGCGGACTTCCTGTCGCGCTACTTCGAGCCCGGCTTCCGGCTGTTCGCGGACGTGCTGCTCAACCCGGCCTTCCGCGAGGAGGAGGTCGCGCGCGAGCGCTCGCTGCTGCTCCAGGACATCCTCACCCGCGAGGACAAGCCGTCGAGCCTGGCGTTCGAGCTGTTCTCGCGCACGCTCTACAAGGAGCACCCGTACCGGCTGTCGCTCGCGGGCGAGAAGGCGTCCGTGGAGGCGCTGGGGCCCGAGCAGCTGCGCGCGTACCACCGCGCGCACATGGACCCGTCGCAGATGACGCTCAGCGTGGTGGGCGACGTGGACGTGGAGCAGGTGCGGGCGTTGGCGAACGAGTACTTCGGCAAATCGCGCGGCGGCGCGGTGGCCCCGAAGCAGGTGAAGCCGGAGGCGCCGCCGTCCTCGCCGCGCACGGAGAAGAAGGTGCTGGCGCGCGCGCAGACGCACCTGGTGATGGGCTTCCAGGCGGCGCGGATGACCGACCCGTGGCGCGTGGTGCTGGACGTGCTGTCCACGGTGCTGTCGGGCCAGGGCGGCCGGCTCTTCATCGAGCTGCGCGACAAGCGCTCCATGGCCTACAGCGTGAGCAGCTTCTCCATGGACGGGTTGGACCCCGGCTACTTCGCCGTCTACATGGGCACCAGCCCGGAGAAGGTGGACGCGGCGCTGGAGGGCATGCGCCGCGAGCTGGAGCGCATCCGCGACGAGCCCATCCCCGCCGAGGAGCTGGAGCGCGCCAAGCAGCACATCATCGGGACGTATGAAATCGACCTGCAGCGCAACAGCGCCCGCGCGACGCTGCTGGCGCTGGACACCTGCTACGGCATCGGGCTGGACAACTTCCTGCACTACTCCGAGCGCGTGGCGAAGGTCACGGCGGCGGACGTGCAGGAGGTGGCCCGCCGGGTCATCGACTTCGACCGCATGGCCATGGCCGTCGTCGGGCCGTAAGGCGCCCCCTTTCGCGAGCGTGGAAGCGTCACGACGACGACGCTTCCACGCCGCACCGGGTGCGGTAGAAGGGGCGCCATGTCCCAGACCTATCTGTCACTCACCGTGGATATCGCGGAGGAAGCCTCGGAGATCCTCCAGGACCTCCTCCATGAGGCCGGCGCCCTGGGCCTGGAGGTCCGCGACGCGGAGATGCCCAGCATGCCGGGCGTGCGCGTCCCCGCGAAGGGTGAGTCCATCGTCGTCGCCTACTTCGAGGACCGGCAGAGCGCCGAGGAAGCCCGCGACGCCGTGGTGGAGAGCCACCCCACCGCGCGCCTGTCCCTGGACGAGCAGCCCCAGCAGGACTGGAGCAACGAGTGGAAGTCGCTCATCAAGTCCGTGCAGGTGGGCCGCCTGTGGGTGGGACCGCCCTGGGACGCGGCGAACGCGCCCGAAGGCAAGCTGAAGGTCGTCATCGAGCCGAAGATGGCCTTCGGCACGGGGGACCACCCCACCACGTCGCTGTGCCTGGCGGCGGTGGATGACTTCATGGCCACGCACCCGGGCGCGAGCGTCCTGGACGTGGGCACCGGCACGGGCGTGCTGGCCATCGCGGCGAAGAAGCTGGGCGCGGGCCACGTGGTGGGCACCGACAACGACCCCACCTCCGTGGAGCTGGCCCAGGAGAACTGCGCCGACAACCAGACGCCCGACCTGGACATCTCCGGGCGCGAGCTGACGCAGGTGCCGGGTACCTTCGACCTGGTGCTCGCGAACATCCTGGCCAACACGCTGATTGAGCTGGCGCCGCTCATCGTCGCGAAGGCGAAGGACCGGCTGGTGCTGGCAGGCGTGCTCGCGCACCAGCGCGTGGACGTGGAGGCCGCGTACCGCAAGCTCGGGTGCACCGTGCTGGAGGGCGCGCAGCAGGGCGAGTGGGTGCGCATCGACTTGAAGCGCTAGGAACAAGAGGGGGTCGGGCCGCGAACGCGTGCGCTCGCCAACCCGACCCCATCTGGACTCGCGAGGCGTTCCCCCTTGACGTCAGGACCCCGCGAGTCCCGCCGTGTGCGGACCTCCCCTGGTGCAGCCCGCGTGCCTGTCGCCGTGGGCCGCGCGCCACTCGGGGCACCGGCGCGGTTGTAGCGGGGCCGGTTACGCAGCCCGCGGCGCGTGTGACCTTCCGCGCTACAGCGGCGGCTTCAGGCGAACGCGAGCGTGCCGGCCGCGCGCAGGGAGCCCACGACTTCGCTGCGCGTGTCGAGGATGCGCGGCTCCGCGTGGTGCTCCAGGCCCGTCATGGGCAGGGACAGGCCCTGCTGCTCCGCGACGAGGCGCAGGACGGCGAGGAGCGCGGGCGGGGCGCAGCGGGCGTCGCCGTCCTCCACCTTGAGGGCCACGCCCAGGCGGGCCCGGGGCAGCGCGGCGCAGTAGACGCCCTCCGCGCCAATCTTCACCACGGCCTCGCCCTGGAACGCGGTCATCAGCTCCGTGCACGCGCGGCCCTTGCCGCCGACGAGCTCCGGGTGCGCGAGCATGGCCTCACGCAGGCGGCGCGCGGCGGGCGCCTCCGACACGCCGAAGCGGGCCCACGCGGTGGCCATGGCGCTGAGCGGCAGGCCGAAGCAGACGGCGAGACAGCCATCCACGGCCTTCACCAGCGCGTCGCGCGGCAGGCCCGTCCACTTCGCGACTTCATCCTGGATGCGCTCCTGCACCGGGTGGCCGTCGCTGGCGTAGCCGTGCACGTCCCAGCCGTGGTGCCGGGCCAGCGCGAGCATCCCCGCGTGCTTGCCGGAGCAGTTGTTCCACCGGGGCGTGAGCACCACGCCCGCCCTGAGCGCTTCTTCCGCGACCGCGGGCGACAGCGACGGATGCGGGCCGCACGCGAGGTGGCGCTCCTCGCAGCCGGACGCGCTCAGCATCTGCATGGCGAGGGCGCGGTGCACGGGCTCGCTGGAGTGGGACGCGCACGAGAGCGCCAGCTCGCGCGGGCCGAAGCCGTAGCGGTCCGCCGCGCCGTCCTGGACCATGGGCAGGGACTGGAAGGGCTTCGCCGCCGAGCGCCAGAAGGTGACGAGCTCCGGGTTGCCCGCGAACGCGACGCGCGTGCCCTCCGCGCTCACCACCGCGACGGACACGGTGTGGAGGGATTCGACGAAGCCGGAGCGGGTGGACTCGATGACGAGGGTGGACATGGGCGTTTCGCGCGCCATAGCAGGAACGGGGCGCGGCCGGGCGCTCGTGGAGCGCGGAAAGGGAACCGCTGGACGCATGGAGGGCTATCCTCCGGGCGCCCTCCCTTCAAGGAAGCCGCCGTGGTCCGCCTCTTCGTTCCCCTGCCCGACCCCGCCCCCGCCGACGTGACGCTCACGGGCGAGCGCCGCCACTACCTCGTCCACGTGCTGCGGCTGGAGGATGGGGACGCGCTGGAGGTGTTCGACGGCAAGGGCCGCGCCTTCGAGGCGCGCGTCACGGGGCTCACCGCGGAGGCCGTGCGGCTGGTGCTGGGGGCCGTGCGCGTGACGCCGCCCGCGCGCGAGATGCACGTGCTCCAGGGGCTGCCCAAGGGGGACAAGCTGGAGCTGGTGCTGCAGAAGGGCACGGAGCTGGGCGCCACCGCGTTCCATCCGGTGGCCACGGCGCGCAGCGTGGTGAAGCTGGAGCCGAAGCGCGCCGAGGAGCGCACCCAGCGGTGGGCGAAGATTGTCGAGGAGGCCGCCCGCCAGTGCCGCCGCGATGACGTGCCGCGCGTGCACCCGCCCCGGCCGCTCTTGGACGCGGCGCGCTCGCTGACGCCGGGCACGCTGCTGCTGGTGCTGGACGAGGAGGAGTCCGCGGTGCCGCTGGGCGAGGCGTTCCGGAGCGTGGCGCCGGGGACGCAGGTGGCGCTGGTGATTGGCCCCGAGGGCGGGCTCGCGCGTGAGGAGGTGGACGGACTGCGGGGGCTGGGCGCGCGGCCGGTGACGCTGGGCTCGCGCATCCTGCGCACGGAGACGGCGGCGCTCGCGGCGCTCGCGGTGATGCAGCACCTGGACGGGTCGCTCGGTTAGCAGGCGGGCGGACGGCGCCTGCTCGCATCCCAGGTCACGGATCCGTGTGGGCATTCCTACGTTTCTGCCATTCGGGACCTCGCGGGTCCCTCACACGGGAGAGACTCTCATGGGGATCATCACCTTCATCATCATCGGCCTCATCGCGGGCCTCATCGCCCGGGCCATCCTGCCGGGCAAGCAGAGCATGGGGCTGGTGGCCACGACCCTGCTGGGCATGGTGGGTTCTCTGGTGGGCGGCCTCATCGGTTCGCTCTTCACGCGCAACGGCCGGCTGTTCGATCTGCACGCCTCGGGCATCATCATGTCCGTCGTGGGAGCCATCGTCGTGCTGCTCCTGGTTGGAGCAGCGGGACGGCGCCGCGTCCACGCCTAGCGTGAGGCGCCCCACACGCACCGTCCCCAACGGGAGGGTTGCCGTGGCGCCGACGAGCCCCTGACGGTTCCTCGGGCGAGGGACCAGCAGGGGCTTGTCCTTTTCTTGCTACAGGCCTGAATGCGGCCTTTCATGGCGACGGTTGTCCGCGTCACCGGGAGGATCCGTTGTCCAAGTGCCTGAAATGCGGCGCCTCGCTGCCGCCGGTCGGAGATTGCCCCGCTTGCGCCGCGAACGCCGCGCGCCCACCAGCGGTGGCTCCCGTCCCGAGCCTGCTTGACCGCGACATCCACATTGATCGCCGCAGGCCTGGGGAACGCATGGCCCAGGACGCGGGTGGCGACCCCATCACCCTGAACAATGAACCGCTGGAGCCGGAGACGCTGCGCGGCACGCCGGCCTTCGCGATGGAGCCGCCTCGCGGCCCTGTCACTCCGCCGGGAATGACGCCTTCGGTCCGGCCGGGGATGGCGCCCGTTGCGCCCGCCGCG
>NZ_JBKGHJ010000450.1:0-6910 GCF_046520365.1 Corallococcus sp. 4LFB | reverse complement strand
GGCGCACCCGGGCGCCCCGGGCCGACACGCCCGCGGCCAGCACCAGCAGCACGCCGCCCAGCGCCTTCACCAGCACGTCCGGCGACACCGGCACCAGGGCCGTCCCGCGCATCCACGGGACGAAGAGCACCAGCCCCAGGGCCAGCGCCCCGAAGCCCGCGAACATCCAGCGGGCCGGGTGCCCGGCGGCGTCCGCCCCAGGGTGAAGGTCGCCCAGAGCAGCAGGGCCAGCCCCACGCCGCACAGCGGCAGCAGGAGCACGCGCCCCAGGTCCAGGTCCACGGCCATGCCCCACCCCCGCCCACGTGCCGGACGGCCCCGCGACGCACGGAGCCCGGCGGGAGCAAGGTGGGAACGGGCCGACGGGGCGGCAAGCCCCATGCGCCCTGGCGCCGCGGCGGACTACTCGCCGGTGGCGACGCGGCGCACGGGGCGCTCCTGCAGCGGCCCCACGACCTTCAGGTCGTCGAAGGTGCACTGGAGGTTGCGGCAGCCCAGGGCCAGCTTGCCCACGCGGCCCTCAAAGCCCGGCAGCACCTTGGAGGCGAAGAGCTTCTTGTTGAGGAACGCGTCCACCCGCACGCCGCTCTTCTGCCGCTTGAGCTGGAGCCTCACCAGGAACGGGCCCTGCTTGGGCACCGGCATCTCGTCCTGGACGAGGTTCTTGGTGTCCTCCGCGCTGTTGCCCACCACCTCGTGCCCGTCGTCCGGGGAGAAGTAGCGCCACGACAGGCGCATGCCCGCGTCCGGGATGGCGAAGACGGACACCTGCACGTCGCGGATGCGGAACGCCAGCTCGCTGAAGTGCTGCCCGTCCACCTCCACCGACCACTGCTTGCCCAGCGGCCTCACGTCCATCAGCACCTCGGCCGTGAAGTCGTCGCTGGTGAAGTAGCGGTGCGCCAGGTACGCGCGCGGCACCAGCTTGCCGTCGGCCTCGCGGCCGGCCTGCACGGCGCGCAGCTCGCCCTGGTCCATGGTCCAGGTGCCGCTGTGGACGTTGAGCTCCTCCTCGCCCGGCTCGAAGCCCAGCTCCAGGGTGGTGTCGTCGGAGCCGGCCACGGGGGGCGTGAGCTTCAGGCCGGAGAACACCTCCCCTTCCGTGTTGGCCGGGTAGTGCACCGGGGGCGGAGGGGGTGGCGGCGTCACGGTCAGGCCCCCGAAGCCCACGAAGGCGCGCACCGCGAAGCCCAGCACGGCCAGGCCGCCCACCACGGACAGTCCGGTGCGCACCCGGCCCCAGCCCGCGTGGAGCGCCTCCAGCACGGCGGCCTCCGGGGCGGTGATGGACTTCATCGGCGGCACGCGTGAGGGCTGCGCGCGCGCCCAGCGCCGACGCGGGCGCCACGTGCGGCGACGACGAGGCCGACACCAGCGCCTCCAGCGCCTCGCACACCTCCGTCGCGGTGGCGTAGCGGGCCTCGCGGTCCGTCTCCAGCAGCTTCTCCACCACCGGGTCCAGGCGGGGGTCCAGGCCGCGCACGCGCTCGGACGGCAGCTTGAAGCGGCCCACGGGCAGCTCGCCCGTGAGCGCCTCGTACATCATCACGCCCAGGGAGAAGAGGTCCGCCCTCCCGTCCACGTTCTTCGCGTCCCGGCGCTGCTCCGGGGCCATGTAGTTGAGCGTGCCCATGGCCACCGCCGTCGCGGTGAGCTGCTGCTGCGAATCCGGCTCGCGGATGCCCGCCAGGCCGAAGTCCGCCACCTTCGCGTGCAGCCGCCCGTCCAGCAGGATGTTCTCCGGCTTCAGGTCGCGGTGGATGATGTTCTTGGCGTGCGCGCACTCCACGGCGCGCGCCACCTGGAGCAGCACCTTCAGCGACTGCGCGGGGGGGAGCCCCTCCCGGCCGCTCAGCGCGTGGCGCAGCGACTGGCCCTCCACGTACTCCATGACGAAGTAGTAGTGCTCGCCCTGCACGCCCCGGTCGATGATCTGCACGATGTTCGGGTGGCTCAGGGCCGCGAGCGCGGTCGCCTCCTTGTCGAAGCGCGACACGAACTCCACGTCCTTCGCCAGCCGGGGCGGCAGCACCTTCACCGCCACCGTGCGGCCCAGGGACTGCTGGCGCGCGAGCCACACCTCGCCCATGCCGCCGCGCCCCAGCACCTCCAGGAGCTCCAGGCCCGGCAGCTGGGGCTTCGCGCCCGTCAGCACCGTCTCCGCGGTCTCGATGACGCGCAGGCCCGTGTCCACCCCCCGGGGCGCCTTCACCCCCGGCGTCCCGCGCGCACCAGCGTGGCCCCGTCCAGCTCCGGGGCCAGCGCCTGCGCCCCCGGCTCCGCCGTGGGCACCGCCACTCCGGACGTGTGGGCGTCGCGGCCCTCCGCGACGGGCGGAACCACCCCCGCGGGAACCTCGCCCTCGTCCGTCTTCCCCACGCCATCCGGTCGCGGGCTGTTCATTTCACTGCCCCCTGGGACGGAGCCGGCCCTCATCTCCTGTCCCACCGCGTCCACCCTGTCCGCTCCAACACCCGGAGCGGCGGAAGGTGACGCTGATTCTCGCGGAGTCTCCGCCGCGCGCGGCACGAACGTCACCGCGACGCCTGCTTCCCCGTCGGCCTTCACGGCCGGACGGACGCCTGACGGCTCGCCTGGATTCGGGCGGTGGATGCCGGACACGTCCGCGCGCCGCACCTCGAACCGGATGCCGCAGCGGCACGTGACCTTCTGGCCGCTCACGTACACCCGGGTGTCGTGCACCGTGCCGCAGTTGGGGCACGACTGGGTGGTCGTCATGGACGAGGGGCGCACCGTCAGCGCACCTTGCGGGAGGTGGAGGTGGTCAGCTCCGCGCCGTGCACGCGGAAGGTCTGCACGCCCTTCTCCTTGCCCTTCACCTGGAGCACCGGCAGCTCCTCCACGTCGAAGCCCGGCCCGGACTTGCGCACCGTGGCCTCCGACGCGAGCACCTCTCCGCTCCGGGCGATGCCGCACAGCCGCGACGCGGTGTTCACGGTGTCGCCGATGGCGGTGAACTCGTGCCGCTCCGCGCTGCCCATGTAGCCCACGACGGCCTGGCCGGTGTTGACGCCGATGCCCACCTCGATGGGCTTCTTGCCGTCCAGCACGCGCTGCCGGTTGAGCTCCGTGACGGCGTCCTGCATCTCCAGCGCGGCCCTCAAGGCCCGGGCCGGATCATCCGGGTGCGACGACGGCGGACCCCACACCGCCATCACGCAGTCCCCGATGAACTTGTCCAGGTTGCCCTCGTAGCGGAACACCACGTCCGCCATGGCGGTGAAGAAGCTGTTGAGCATGGACACCACCTCCTGCGGCGAGTCGCTCTCCGCCAGGGTGGTGAAGCCGCGGATGTCCGCGAACAGGCAGCTCACCTCCGCGAGCCGGCTCTGGCGCAGGTCCTCCGTGCCGCCGTTGATCACCGCGTCCGCCACCGCCTTGGACAGGAAGCGCGACAGCTCCGCGCGCGTCACCGCCTCGTTGCGGATCTGCTCCGCCAGCGCCGCGTTCTCCAGCGCGATGCCCGCCTGCGCGGCGATGCCGGACAGGATGGTCAGGTCCTTCTCCGAAAAGGCGTTGATCTGCTGGCGGCTGTCCAGGAACAGCACCGCCATGATGTCGCCGTTCACCAGCAGCGGCACCGCCATGGCGGAGCGGATGCCCTGCGCCACGATGCTCTCCGCGGCGGAGAAGCGCTCGTCGATGATGGCGTCCGCAGTGAGCACCGCCTTGCCCGTCTCCACCACGCGCTTGAGCACGGTGTCCGACAGCATGACGTTCACCTGCTTGCCCTGCCGGTGGTGCACCGCGGCCGGGATGAACTCCCCTTCCGGGCCCACCTTCAGGATGACGCCGTGGTCGGCCGCCAGCAGCTCGAAGGCCACCTTCAGGATCTGCTCGAACAGGTCCGCCTGGTTGCCCTTGAGGCTCACCTGCCGGTGGAACTCATGGGCGATGCGCAGCTTCTCGTAGTCCCGGCGCAGCGCGGCGGTGTCCGTCACCTGCTCCGCCGGGCGGAAGTTCTGCGGCACCTGGTCCATCTGCGCCAGGAAGGCCGGCATGGAGACGGCGTTGGCCACCACCGTCACGCCCGGCAGCGTGGGCGGGTTGGCCCCGCCGGGCAGCGCCTCCCCGCTGTGGAAGACGAGCCGGGAGGAGCCCAGGGCGATCTCGTCCCCGTCCTTGAGGCGCATCTCCCCCGTCAGCCGGCGCCCGTTGACGAAGGTGCCGTTGGACGAGTTCAGGTCGCGCAGCACGAAGTCGCGCCCCACCTTTTCGATGGTGGCGTGCTCCTTGGAGACCTCCCGGTCCACCAGCCGCAGCGTGTTGGACGGGTGGCGGCCGAGCGACGTGGTGGCGCCCAGGGGAAACTCCCCCAACGTCCCGTCCGCGAACCGCCCCGTCAGGTGCGGCCCGCGCGGGTGCGACCCGGACCTGGGCGGGAATGGGGCGGGTGCCTGGTTCACGCGCGAATCCTCACCGGCCCGGACACTACCAGAGCCTTCCGCCCCCAAAGGAACGCTCGCGACGCTGCCCCACGGACGGGCCGCCCCTGGCCTGCACGGCCGGTCAGTCCCCGCGCCCACCCGGCCGCTCATGGAGACGGCGGGGACGGCGGGGCCACCGTCCCTGGCGCCGCGGGGGCCGCTGACGCGGGCGGACGCCGCTCCGGGGACCGGAAGCCCAGGCCAATGGACGGCAGGAAGGTCATCCCGCCCACGTCCCGCTTCTGCCCGAAGACGGCGGGGTTGCAGAAGACGTAGCCCCCGGTGAGCTCCGCGTAGAAGTGCACGTACTTGTAGCCCAGGGCGAAGCCCACCGTGGAGCCCACGAAGTGGCTGTTCACGCTGGAGGGCAGGCTCACGTCGAAGCCCGTCACCGGCTTGCCCTGCTGGGAGAAGTCCACCAGCCGGGCGTCCAGGCTCGTGTGGCTGAAGACGTACTTGGGGGCGCCGTAGAGCTTGAACACGTCCCCGTACTCCGCGCTCAGGTACAGCGGCACCTCCACGTCCGTCCGGCTGAAGTCCCCCAGCTGGACCACCTCCAGGACGTCCATCACCGCCCCGGAGAACAGGTGCTTGGCCACCCCCAGCCCCACCGCCAGGTCATAGGAGCGGCGCGGGCCCGGACCGCCGTGCGCCAGCCGCACCTTGCCGTCGAAGCGCAGCGCGTTGCCGTTGTAGCGCCCGCCCACGTCGAACCCGTCCAGGAGCCCCACCCGCACCATCAGCTCCGGGTTGACCCCCGGCGGGGCCACCGCCAGCGCCAGGCCCGCGGTGACCAGGCGCTGCTGGTCCTCCTCCGTGAGGGTGTAGGGCTCGCCGTTGTCGATGGCCCGCTTCGCCGCCCGCCCCTGGTCGATGCCCACGTCCACCACGGACCCCAGCGTGCCCACCGGGACGAACACGCCCATGCTGCCCGTCACCTGGACCTGCCCGGGCGAGAGCGTCTTCGCGGTCTGCATGGTGGACAGCGGGGTCGCGCACCCCACGGCGAGGCCAGCGAGCCCCAGCAGGAGCAGGACGGGAAGGTTTCTCATGGGGATGCAGGTTATGCCCATTTCAGGCGCGAACGCTTCTATCCGCGCGTCCACGCTGGTAAGGGGGCTGTCGTGCGAATCAAGCAAAAACCCGAGGACTTCTCCGTGAAGGAGTCCTACCGCTTCGACGAAGTCGAGAGCGGCCGCCATCGCGTCTACCTCATGGACAAGCAGAAGCTGTCCACGTTCGACGCGGTCAACCGCATCCGTGACGCGTTCGGTCTGAAGCCCGGCGCCATCAGCTACTGCGGCCTCAAGGACAAGCAGGGCCGGACCGAGCAGATCATCGCCGTGGACGGCGCCGACGTGGACATGCAGGAGCCCGACCTGCGCCTGAAGTTCCTGGGCCGGACGGACAAGCCGCTGTCCGCGCGCAACATCACCTCCAACCGCTTCTCCGTCACCGTGCGCGCCCTGACGCACGACTCGCTGGCGCCGCTCAACCTGGCCGCCGCGGAGGTGAACCGGCTGGGCGTGGTGAACTACTTCGACAGCCAGCGCTTCGGCGCGCTCAAGCACGGCCAGGGCTTCATCGCCAAGGACCTCATCCGGGGCGACTTCGAGGCCGCGCTGCACAACTACTTCGCCCGCCCCTCGGATCTGGACCGCACCGAGGACGCCAAGGTGAAGGGCTTCTGGCGCGACAACTGGGGCCGCTGGGACGCGCGCGTGCCCTTCGAGGGCGCGAAGAAGTACCACCGCATCCTGCGCAGCCTGCGAGACCACCCGGGCGACTGGCTCCGCGCGTTCCTGCAGATCGACTCGGACTACCGGGCGATGATCCTCTTCGAGTACCAGAGCTTCCTCTGGAACGAGGGCGTCCGCCGCTACCTCCAGCTGATGCTGCCGCGCGAGGCCATGTTCCCCATGCGCTACCAGGCCGGCACGCTCCTGCACTTCCGGGACGCGCCTCCGGACGTGCTGCAGACGCTGCGCGAGAAGACCTTCCCGCTCGTGGGGCCGGACTCCACCTTCGAGGATCCGAAGGTGGCGGAGGCCATGACGTGGGTGCTGGGCAAGGAGAAGCTCAAGCTCCCCGACCTGCGCATCAAGGGCGCGGAGCGGATGCTCTACTTCAAGGAGGAGCAGCGCCCGCTGGTGATGTTCCCGCACAAGCTCGTCGTGGGCCGCACGCAGCACGACGACGTGAACCGCGGCGAGATCAAGGTCAACGTGGCCTTCACGCTGCCCCCGGGCGCGTACGCCACGCTGGTCATCAAGCGCCTGTTCCACTTCGAGTACACGGAGGACACGAAGGAGGACATCCGCACCTCGCAGCGTCCCCGCCTCGTCACCACCGAGCGTGAAGAGGCCCGGGTGGAGGAGGCCCGGAGCGCCGCGCGCGCCTCCGAAGGCCCGTCGCGCCACCGCGACCTGGCGGACAAGCGCCCCGCCCCCCCGGCCCGCGAG